>NZ_WVIE01000034.1 GCF_010091945.1 Myxacorys almedinensis A | reverse complement strand
GACATTGCTGTTTTTCTCCACACGGCAGAACCCATTCTCTCATTTGTCTCTCCCTTTTTTCAATTTGGTATGAAACATTCCTTGCGCTCTAGCTTCGCAAATGAAGTCTGCGGTTTCAAAAACCCAAATCCCGGCAACGGGAGTGAAACTCGAGCTTGTCGTCGGATTCCTGTTTGAAACGAGGTTTCAAAAACCCAAATCCCGGCAACGGGACTGAAACTGAAGACGACCTTTCCCGGTATGTCGGCAACCGACCGTTTCAAAAACCCAAATCCCGGCAACGGGACTGAAACCGACTAACCCCGTATCTAAAGCGTGGGGGCTTGCGTGTTTCAAAAACCCAAATCCCGGCAACGGGACTGAAACATATCTTGAATCACTATTAACCCATACAGCAACCATCAGTGACTTGATCTCTAAATCTTGCGACAAAACCAGGTTAAACAACCGCACAAACTTTTTGGTGGATAGGAATCTGAATCACAAACTCGGTTGCTTCGCCAGGTGTAGAAAAACATTCCAATTTTCCACCGTGTTTCTCAGTCACAATTTGGTAACTGATGGGCATCCCCATTCCTGTCCCCTTGCCAACAGTTTTCGTCGTAAAGAACGGGTCAAAGATTCGTTGTTTAACTAGCTCTGGCATCCCAGAGCCGTTGTCTAAAATTGTAATTTTCACAGACTGAGAGGTGCTAACTGATGTGCGAATAATGATCCGATTAGGATTATTTTTGATGTGCTCATACGTTCGCTTAGTGTTTGCTTCCTCTAACGCATCGATCGCATTTGTCAGAATATTCATCACTACTTGATTGAGTTGTCCGGGATAGCATTCCACTTGGGGTAACTGACCATAGTCTTTGATCACCTCAATTTCCGGGCGTTCAAGTGTAGCCTCTAGGCGGTGCTGCAAGATCATCAGAGTGCTATCAATTCCTTCATGAAGGTCAACGCGCTTAAACTCGGCTTCATCCATGCGTGAGAAGTTTCGCAGCGACAGCACAATTTGGCGAATCCGATCGGTGCCTACTCGCATAGACTGAAGGGTCTTAGGGAGGTCTTTTTGCAAAAAGTCTAGATCAATGTCGCTTGCTTCTGCTTGCACGTCGGGAGCCAAATGGATGGAGTGCTTTTGATAGATCTGCAAAACGTGGATCAAATCTTGAGCATACTCCTGAACGTAAATCAGATTGCCGTGGATAAAATTGACCGGATTGTTAATTTCATGCGCTACTCCCGCTACCATTTGCCCCAAGCTAGACATCTTTTCAGTTTGAATCAACTGAGTCTGAGCACGCTGCAATTCTGCTAATGTCTCTGAAAGCCGTTGATTTTTTTCGTGCAACTCCTGAGTGCGGTGCTCAACTTTTTGTTCTAAGGTGTTGTAGAGTAGGGCGTTTTGCAGAGAGATCGCTGCTTGTGCCATTAGGAGTTGTAGGACTTCGATGCGATCGCTAGTAAATGCCCCAAGCGTCAAGTTGTTTTCCAAATACAGAACCCCAATCAGTTCTGCTCGGTTACGAATGGGCGTACACAATACGCTTTTGGGCTGCTGTGCCAGGATGTAAGGATCGATCGAGAAGGGCGGTTCCGTCCGGGCATCGGCGATTACCAGCGTTTCAGAGGTGCGAGTCACATAGTTGAGAATCGATTGTGGGATCACCTCGCTAGACTCAACTGGTAGTGAGTGTGCAGCAGTCTCCCCTATGGGTAACCGCGTTGTTGTCTCAGCCTCACCACCAGCCTGGGCTACAACGACCCACTGTTTTGCTTGGCGCAACATCAGCACACTCTTCTGTGCGCCGGCATTCTCGACGACCACCCGCATCACGCTGGCTAACAATTGATCGAGTTGAATTTCACCCGAAAGGGCTTGAGAAGCTTTGATCACCGTAGTTAGATCCAACGCTTTGGAACTGTCTAAACTGCTACTTAAGCCGGAAGAGGTGGTAGATGAGATGGTGCCTTGTTGCAGTAGGGTGCGTTCGGGTTGTGACAGGCTGCTGAGCAACATGGGATATTTTTGCTCTAGGTGGTTTACCTTGGTTCTTGCGCCCCAGCGAACATAGGCATAATAAGCATCGACCAGATAGACCTGAGCAATTTTGGCTTTGCCCCACTCCAAGTAAAACCGACCTGCCAGTTCATAAGCGAGGGCTTCTTCTTGACGGAATGCATGGGCAGATGCTCCAGCGATCGCATGATCATAATGCTCCATTGCGATCGTGAATTGTCCCAAGATTCGATGCCGTTCTGCTTCAATCAGGTGAAACTTGTGTAGAAAATTCATGGGTGCAGAGTCTGCCCATTGCAATATTTTCTTCTGGTTACTCTGCACCTTGTCTAAAATTGTCGTCTGTTCGGTTTCGGTTCCCGTTGCATAAATTGCTAATTTTGCGAGCGAATCATAGAAGTAAAATACCGGGACGAAGTATAAGCCAGACACACCATCTATATATTGCTCTGCTAGTTCCGCAAAATGAACTGCTTGCCGAGCGTCTCCAAATAGGTAGCTCAAAATCAGCTTATTGAGATAGACCTGATACAGGGCATATCGGTCATCTGCGTGTGGATGGAGGGGCAGCGATCCTTCAGAGCTTGGCAAAATCAATCGCGTTTCATCATACGCTTCACCTGCCAGGTCGATCGGGTTCTCCGGCGATTCGAGCAAATTCAAGACTGCCTGTCGATAAATCTCGTGGTAGGTCAGGGTGTTAATTTGCTTGATTTGGGTCAGCGCATCACTACACGTAGCAAGTTGTTCTGCCAGTTTGTTGAGTTCTCGTCCGCAGAAGTAGGCGTACTCGTTGTGATGCAAGATGCAGTACGCTGCATACTCAATATCTCCAGTTTCCAACCCACTGTAATACGCCTCCATGAGGGGATCTAGCGAGGTTGCCAGAGCTTGTCGCCAATGGGTAGTCATGCCATAGACGATCGTGAAGGTTTTTGCCTTAGTGCTTCGGGCATCGAGTTGATTGAGTAAGCAAATTGCCAGTTGCCCAAAACGATATCCGGCTTCAGTGTGGCCTGTGGTAGACAACAAAAGCCCATAATTTGCATAGGTAAATGCAGACCAAGACGAATTGCCATACTTCACAGATAGCTTTACCTGCTCACAGATCACCAAGGGCAACAAAGACGGGCAACACACAAACGTGATTGAAATCAGCGTCGCTAAAATCCGCATGGCTGCCAGTTTCTCAGGCAGTTGCATGATGGGTAGCTCAATTAGCTGATCAATCTCTCGATCCGCTAACGTCGCTTGAATGTGTTGCAGGGCATTTTCAATATCGGATGGAGTAGGAGCCTTTGGCAAGTCAATCGCCAACAGACGCAACACCGTTAGAGCTAGTGCCAATGCTTCTGATAATTGATTTTGAGCAATGCTGGCTTGAATCTTGACCTCATACACCTGAATCTGATCCAGCAATGTCCTGGCTTTCTGCAACACCTGTTCCGCCAGTTGATCCATTTGATCAAGTTCACCATTGAGGTAAGCCACCTCCACCCCTTCTGAATACACCATCAGCGTTAGCTCATAGGCTTGTTCCCAAGGATCTATTGGCAGCAAGCTTCGCCCCGCACCGAAATAGCCAGATGCTGCGCTATACGCTGCTGCCGCAACTGCTTTGCGACCTGCCTGTAGATTGAGTTGCACTAACTCCTGCCGTTGGGTCAAGTCGCTAATCAACGCTGCACCTAAATTTAGTTGATTGACAATTTCAAACAGTCTCTCTTCTCGGTTGTCCTCATCATTCTGATTTAGCAGCAGTTGACCAATCCGTAAATGAGTCGCCTGTTTTTGATCATCGGGAATGAGCACATAGGCTGCCTGTTGAACGCGATCGTGGAAAAATTTGTACTTGGGTAATTGGCTAAATGTGTCCTGAGCCCCATTGACCAGTTCCCCATCGCTTCCATCGTGAAACAGTTTGTACTCATCCCCAGTCGGCACGAGAAAGCCCTCTTGCAGGGCAGCCCACAGATCTGTTGCGGTTTCGTGTAGCGATCGCTGATACACAACAGATAGGGCGGCAAGATCAAACTGGTTGCCAATACAGGCAGCTAACTTGAGGACGTTTTGAGTGGCATTGGGCAGCTTCTGCAACTGAAGGCGCATAAACTCTATCACGTCATCATCTAGTGACAAAATCTCAATTTGCTCCAGGTTGGATTGCCACTTACCAGTCTTAAAGTCGAAGACAATCAGCCCGTCTTCATGCAGAGATTTAAGAAACTGAGTCGTAAAGAAGGGATTGCCATTGGTTTTGCGATAAATCAGTTCGCTCAGGGGGTGGGCTGCTGCTGGGGTACAATTGAGGGCATCTGCGACCAGTTGATTGATATCTGCTGAAGTCAGAGGTGCTAGAGCGATCGTATTGACTATAGTTCCGGTTGCCCGAATCTCGTCCACGGTCAACATTAGCGGATGGCTAGGGGAAACTTCGTTATCTCGATACGCTCCAATCAGCAGTAGATCGTGGCTCTCGCCATCACTCATCAACAGTTGCATCAGCTTGAGCGATGCTGCATCTGCCCACTGCAAGTCATCGAGAAACATCACTAGGGGATGGTTGGGTGCGGTAAAGACGTGGATGAACTTTTGGAACTGCACATTGAAACGGTTTTGCACTGCACTACCCGTCAGTTCTGCGGCAGGGGGTTGCTTACCAATGAGCCGCTCTAGTTCTGGGATGACCTCAATGATGATTTGAGCATTTTCACCCAACGCCTTTAAGATCTTGCGTTTCCACCGTTCCACTTGGGCATCACTTTCTGTGAGCAATTGCCCTGCCAGATTGCGAAATGCCTGCACAAAGGCGAAAAGAGGAATATCGCGCTGAAACTGGTCAAACTTGCCTTTGATGAAGTAGCCCCGTTGCTGCACAATGGGCTTATGAACCTCGTTGACCACAGCAGTCTTGCCAACGCCAGAGAAGCCAGCGACAAGGATGATCTCGCTGCTTGAAGACAAAGAAGGTAGAAGTGAAGAGTGCAACAGGTTTGGCTCTTGGCTCTGTGTCACTCGCTCAAAGGCGGCTAACAAGTCGGTAACTTCTGGCTCTCGACCGTAAAGTTTTTCGGGAATGATGAAGTGATTTGAGATGTCTCGCTGTCCCAATGAAAAGGGAGCAATTGTGCAGTTGTCTTGCCACTGGTGTAAGCAGATCTCCAGATCACGCTTTAAGCCTAGAGCGCTCTGATAGCGATCTTCCGCATTTTTTGACATTAGTTTGCTAACAATGGCTGAAACCATTAGCGGAATTGAGGCATTGAGTTGATCAACGGTTGGAGGCTGTTTAGCAATATGACAATGCACTAACTCCATTGGATCATCCGAGTTAAACGGTAGCTGACCTGTCAGCAGTTCAAAGCAGGTTATTCCTAGAGAGTAGAAATCTGTGCGGTAGTCAATGCCCCGGTTCATGCGTCCAGTTTGTTCGGGCGAGAGATATGCCAGAGTGCCTTCTAAAACGTTCGGGTTGGTGAGGGTTTGCGTTTCACGGGGCAGACGAGATGCCACGCTAAAGTCAATCAGTTTGACTTGCCCAGTGGTGGGATTGATCAAAATATTGGCAGGTTTGATGTCTTTGTGGATGATGCGATCGCAATACAGCCCATTTAGAATATCGGTGAGCGCGATCGCAATTCGCAAAAATTCCGCTAGAAATTTTTGGCTCTCTGGCTCTTTGCCGTCTACGCTCCAGACGGTTCTATACTCTTTTAACGAAATTCCTCCAAAGTCCTCCATTACCAGAGCAAGACTATTCTGGTAAGGCTCCAGGCTGTAAGGACGAACTACCCCAGGCAAGTCAAGCTGTTGTGTCAGGATGTATTGATTTTTGAACTGCAACAGTTCGGAAAAGCTGGGATAGAGATTTTTGAGCAGCTTGATGACCACAGGCTGTTGATTCGACTCTTGGATACCGCGATAGACGACTGTTCTGGAACCGTCGTAGATCGTTTCTCGAATCTGATATCCCTGCATCTGAATTTGCTTTGTCATTGTCCCTTGATGATTAGCTCAACTAGCCGACTGCGTTAGTTATCCCAACTTCATGAGGTTCTCCATCAGGTGGCTATTGTTTTTTGAAAGCATAATTTAAATCTGTCTTTGGGCTTGGGCAGCTAGTCGATGCTAATCACATGTTTCCATCACTCTTACTGTTTTGCGTTAACAGGGCAGTTGCGCCAGCATTCTGGCAACCGGATTTAGGAACGTTCTGTAACTTAAGCAATATTCTTTCAGTAAGGTTTGGTGCGACTAGTCAGTATTTTGCCTAAGCCGTAATTATACAGATGCAAATCCATAAAGCTGAACCAACAGAGCAAGGTTGTTCAGTAAATTTGCTTATAAGCGGCTACCTCAGCGGTTTAGAACTAGAAAGCAAGTTTTTTGTCCGAGGTTAAGCAGTTTCGTAGGTCTTTTATAAAACAGATCGACATTGCTAAGATTTTACATGCAATCTCTACAGACTTGAGTTTGCTTGTTTTCGCAGAATATTTCATCTTCTATAGATAGCAGTAATGAAACTGAGTTTTTTGATGTCTTTGAGTAGCACTTAAAACATAACCCTTTTCTACAACTATTCGCAGCAAACCTACGTAATACTGAATTTTTTTCAGAACAAAGCCTTGATTTGCTGAGATTTTCAGTAAATTTACGCGAATGGTACTCTCCGAAAAATTTCGCTATGGGCTAGCAGATGAAGCAGGCTATTCTATCGAACAATTCGGTGTTCTCGGTTTTCTTAATCTAAATTTTAGGATCTCCGTGTAAGCGCCTCCGTAAGACCAAGTAGGCTCCGCAAGACTAAGTACGTTCGCAAGCCGCATTTCAGACATAGTTTTCGCAAAATCAATATTTCCCTACACGTTTCTGTTGGATGCGTAAGAAAGACGTGTAAGGAATTCGGGGGTTGCCAAGCTTCTGAAGTGCTTCAAGTTGCATTCGTGAAGCAAAATCATACAGGTGAAAAACATCATGGTGCTGTCTACCAAAACCGTTCATTCTTCCTATCTAGTCGATCGCCTTCTATCGGGTAAAGATGAAAACTTGTTCAACTATGTCAAGTTTCGGCTGATTAGCAAAGCCTTGAAAGAGGCTGGTATTCTGCATCCCCGCATTCTCGACCTTGGATGCGCCGACAAAATTGCACTGCGTTACCTATCTGATCTAGGGATCAATTTTCAGTATTGTGGTGTGGACTATGAGTCCCCGTTTTCGCCCGATATTCTGGCAGATATTCGCGAGTCTAATCAAATCATTGCAAAACTTCCGTGGCAGCCCAATGTCATTTTTCTACTGGATGTTTTGGAACATCTTGATGGACTTGAAATTGACATTCTCCAGATACTTCAAACGTGTTGTTCAATTCTGGAACCCGGCGGTGTTGTGATTATTACCGTTCCGCAGATGTATCGGTTAGATCGATTTAAATTCAAGCATTTGCATTACGAAGAACATAAGATTCGGTTACGTCAAGACGAGTGGTATGACCTGCTCAGGTGCGAACTGAAGGTTCACAGAAGCCACGGTGTTGGATTTATTTCGGTCATTCCTTACCTGGTGATGCTTCATCGTCGCTATGAAAAGACTCCCTCGCTCATGCGTCTGTTTAAGCAACTGCGCGAGAAGACCCTAGAACAGCCATTTCTGCGCGTTGTAGATTGGCATCTCAGCCGTTTATTCGGTGGACTACCATTTTTTAGGCAGTGGACTAACGATGTTTTGTTTGTCTGCGAAGTGCCTCGTTCTGATTCGCAGTTCTAATCTGTTACAACTTCAGACTATGCAGCTTGAAGTTGTAACTCAGGCATTGCTGAATTCAAATATGAGTTTCAGACTTGTCCCATTCTAGCCTTCTCTCTAGAGAGAACAGTTAGGGAGGTAGTTTGGGAGAGGTAGGTAATTCATGTTTGCATTCAGCAACGTCGAGACTTAATGTCCCTATGCGTTACGTATAAAAGTGGAACAGATCACAAGGATGCTCAATGAATAATTTCCATCCAGACTTTCTTGGTGAGGTCGCTCGGCGAGTAGGCATCAAACCTCATCCTAACTGCCGCCAGTTTGTCGTACAGCACCTTTATGAAGATACTCTGCGGTTGCTGCTGATTTCCCACCAGTTTTTTCCGATTGATGTGGTGATTGGCATTAGCTATTCTGGTAAAAAACACGTTGTGGAAGCGTTGGAGGAATGCGGAATCCAAGTGTTGACACCAGGATTCCAGGAATTAGAAGAAACTATTGAAATTGAGTTGAAGAACAGTCTTGAACGGTGCTCTCAAACAGGTCATCAACTGCTTTTACACGAGGTAGGCGGCTATGCAATTACTTGTTTCCACAATTGCTATCGAGACTATTCCAACGTTGTTCGAGGGAGTGTTGAGATTACGAAGCAAGGAGTATGGGCAGCGCAGCGTATTGATGATCTTCTGGTTCCTCAGTTGAACTGTGCTGAGACGAGACTAAAGGAAATTGAAGGAGATTATGTTGGTGATGCGGTAGTGCTGTCTCTAGATACGATTTTGCGTGAAATTGGCTATGCGATCGCAGGGCGCTTAGCGCTTGTCAACGGCTATGGCTGGGTTGGGCGTGGCGTGTGCCGCAGTCTACGAGCAAAAAATGTGACGGTGGCGGCACACGATGTTGATGTGATCAAAAAGGTAGCCTTGAAGTTGGATGGCTTCTTGTTGCAAGATGAGTTGGACACGTTTGATCGAGCTTCGATCGTGATTGGTGCATCGGGAGTATGTTCGATTACGCCGGAGGTGATTGATCGCTTAAGCGATCGCACCATTCTAGTCAGTGCCAGTTCAAAAAAGATTGAGATTGATTTAGACTACTTGCATAATCAGGCACAATGGACTGAGTTTGTTCATCCCCATGTGCAAGCTTACTACCTCCCAAATCGTACTCTCTACCTGGTAAATCAGGGCTACCCTGTTAACTTTATTGGCAGTAGTGTTCCTGATGAAATTGTTGAATTTCTGTTTGCGGAGGCACTCATTTTGCTAGAACAATTAGTGACCAAAGACTTTCCGCCCGGAACGTTTCCGCTTTCTCCTGAGTTAGAAGAGATTCCAGCAGAGGTTTGGTTGGACTTGCGTTGATGACTCAGTTAAGTGGCTAGTGAAGTGGCTTGTGCTACCCAAGCTGCTGACGGGTGAGCGCCCAGTGGCATTCTTTAACAGCAGGCTTTAATCATTGAATACAGCTTGATAGTGGGCACAATATGGGTCAATAAAGCTAACAGTTTCTACTAAAACGCAGGAAGGATTTAAGCCGGTGGATTGAACTTGCTACCTTTAGATTGCTTGTAATAAAGAACAAAAGAGAGATAGAAGGTGCTCTTCCTTTCGTTCAGTATGGTTCGAGTTCTATTCATTTGACCGTTGCAGAATCGGGTTTGAAGTAAATAATTATGACGAGAAGATCGACCTGTGCCTATGTGCAGCGGCTCGGTCTTATTTCTTTGTTTAGTCTTTGGAATAGATCGTCATAAAATAATGCTGGTAGATCGCAGTAGCACTTCTGAAACTTTGGAGACTGTAAAAAGACTGTGCCGCAACTTCTACAGCTTAACCTTCTGGGTGGCTTTGACCTATCGTATGGTGACAAATCACTGACAGGTGAGATAACAGAGCGACTTCAATCTCTGCTGACCTATCTGGTGTTGAATCAGCACGCCCCCCAGTCTCGACAGCATTTGGCATTTCTCTTTTGGGCAGACACCAACGACTCCCAAGCGCGGACAAACTTGAGGCGAGCGATTCATTATCTACGCCGGATTTTACCGAATGTCGAGCAATTTATTGCCATTGACTCCAAAGCACTTCGTTGGCGGCACGATGCACCGGCAACCGTGGATGTTGTAGAGTTTGAACAAGCGATCAGATCTGCTCATTGTTGCGAAGCATCCGCAGGTGCCGAAACTGCACAACTATCCGAGCTAGCTGCCGTCCAAGCTGCGTTAGAACGAGCGGTTGCGCTTTATCAAGGAAAACTCCTACCCAATTGTTACGACGAGTGGATTGAGCCAGAACAAGAGCGGTTGCATCAAGCCTGTATTCGCGTTTATACCTGGCTAATTCAGCAATTGCAAACCCAAAAAGACTACAGTGCTGCCTGTCGGTATGCCCAACAACTGTTACGAGTCGATCCACTCAATGAAGCAGCCTATGGCTCTTTGATGCAGTTGCATGCGTTGAGCGGCGATCGCGCCAATGCCCTTCAGGTTTACCACCGATGCATGACAGTGCTACGCGAAGAGTTAGGCGTTGACCCTAGCCCTACTACTCGGAAACTGTATGAACACTTGTTGCTAGAAGACGAGTTGCCTGACCACACATCTACTGCTCAATTTTCTACTAGTGCTCGTCCCCATCCATTGTTGTCGCGGCAGCCCTTGCGCTCAAAATGTCCTTTAGTAGGACGTGAATCGGAATGGAACCTGATTCAGCAGTGGATCAGTTTGATCTCTAGTGGTGCGGTATCAGAAGTGTTGCTGGTGCTGGGCGAACCTGGAATTGGCAAAACCCGATTGCTAGAGGAACTCCGAGAAGCGATGCCATCGGCAATCTGGGGGCGCGGGTTTGCAGCAGAAATGGTGCGACCCTATGGCATCTGGATTGATGCTTTGCGATCGCTGGCAATTCCACCCTCGGTCAACATTCCGATAGAGCTAGGCTTTCTGCTTCCAGAGATGGGGCAACCTGCGATCGCCGCGCCCGATCGCAGCCACTTGTTTGATGCAGTAGTGCAACTGTTGGTTGAATGGGCCCATCAAAATCCCATCGTTGTGATTCTAGATGACATTCAGTGGATTGATGAAGCCTCATCCGCGTTGCTGCACTATGCCATTCGCTTACTGAGTCACTCACCAGTGCGATTTGCCTGTACGGCTCGTTCTGGGGAACTTGAGCAAAATGGGGCAATCTCGCGGGTGGTGCAGGCTCTCAGGCGAGAGCAGCGCTTAAGAATGCTTGAATTGCAGCCCTTCGACCGGGGAAAAACGGCTGAACTGATTCGCAGTATCAAACCTAGCAATGCGTCAGATTTGTCTCTAGAAGTCGTTGATCGGGTGTTTATTGACAGTGGAGGAAATCCCCTGTTTGCGCTAGAAGTTGCCCGTGCGGTGTCACAAAAGGTGTCACACAATCAGTCTGCTCATGCCAATGATCTGGAAGCGTTGATTGGCGATCGCTTGCAGCAACTAGACCACTCTGCCCGCGAGTTTCTTCCCTGGGCTGCCGCATTGGGGCGGAGTTTTAACCCCACCATGGTGGCTCAGGTAGCAGACCGCCCTCTGCCCCACTTGCTAACCGCCATCGAACAGCTTGAGCGACAAAGCATTATCCGTCCTAGTACATCTGTTGGCAATGAGATGGGATACGATTTTGCGCATGATATTGTGCGTCAAGTGGTGTATCGGCAGCTTTCAGAACCGCGCCGCCATTTGGTACATTTGCAAATTGCTCACAAGCTCAATCAGATCTCTACGTCAGACAACGCCTCAGATAATGCCTTGGCGGGTGATATTGCCTATCACGCTTCCCTAGGCGGCGATCATTTCTTGGCTGCCTCTACTGCCTTGCTAGCGGCAGAACGGTGCCTCAAATTATTTGCCTATGCAGAGGCAGCAACAGTAGCGCAACGAGGAATCCAGCACTGTCAACGATTGGATGAACGGACTCGAATTCACTGGCAGTTGGGATTGCTGCGAATCTGTGCGATCGCAGGGGTGACGAGCGATCGCGCGGTGCAGTTGGAAACTGAGATCCAGCGATTGGTCAGTGATGCAAGTCGGTTGGGCTTGAAAGACGATGAAGCGATCGGGCTGGAGTCATTGGGGGTTTTGTCTTTTAACCAAAGCAACTTTATTGATGTGCATCATCACTCATTGCGAGCTATTGAGGTGGGTCGAGCCGCTAGCCCTGTAACAGCAGCGCGACTGTTGGCGTTTAGCGGCTCCTGTCTGGCAGAATTGGGGCAAGACCTGATTCGGGCAGAAGCCTTGCTGCTAGAGGCACAATCGCTGGCTGACAGGGTTGGCTTAGAACTTGGTGATATTTACATTGGGTTAGGCGGTATTCATCTGCACAATAATCGCTATGAGGCAGCCCGAACCCTCCTACAGCAGTCATGGCGGCTGGCGCAAGTTGAGCAAGATCACTGGCGTGAATGTAATTCTCTGACCTACCTAATCATGACAGAATTGGCGGCTGGCGATGCGATCGCGGCATTGTCCTACTGTCAAGAAGCGGCAATTATGGCAGCGAAGATCAAAGGCGAAGGTAGTGAAAGCGCGATAACAGCCGCACTGACAGCACTGGTCAATTACAAGCTTCAGCAACCTGGCTCCGAGGTTGTTTTAGAAGACGCGATCGCTAGGCTAAAACAAATAGATATTAAACGAATGCTGGCTTATGTTGGGATTGGATCTGCCGAAGTTGATCTAGAACACCAACGGTTTGAGATGGCGGCAGGTCGAGCCGAAGCTGCCTTACAAGCGGCTCAAATGATGAACCATCCCAGCGAGACTGCTTTAGCTTGGGCAATGTTTATTCAAGCTATTTTAGAATTAGAGGAACACGAACGAGCGATCGCACAGTTTAAAGCCCTACAGAGCCAAATTGATCACCATGTGCTCAGTACCCGCGCTCAAACCGCTCTTGATCGCGTTGCTCAACAGATACAGCGAGCTATTTCCGTCACATTCCATAATCCTTCAGACCCGTGACTCAATCCCCGTTCAATTTTCTTACTGAGGCGATTCATTATGTCTCTCGTTATTGTTGAAACCGCTGCCGAACAGCCCTTGACCGATGAATATCTGTATGATGCCAATCAGAAAGTGTTGCCTTGTTTTGAAGCCCGAAATATAACCTGGCACTATTCTTTGTTATCCCTCGATCGCTATCGGATGATTTGTACGTTTGATGCGCCCGATGCTGAGTCTGTACGGGAGTCTTATCGCAGACTTGGGTTGCCCTCTCGCCCAATCTGGGCTGGAGATCGGATTAGGCGAGAAGCGGCGCAACCTCAGCAAAATTTACGAGATTTAACGGTGCGGCATGTCGTGGAGGCAACCTATCCCCCCCTCAGCGAAACAGACTGGAACGAACTCAGCCACAGATTTTTGCACCACTGTGCAGCATGGGGCATTGAATGGCTGCAATCTTATCGATCGCTCGATCACACAAAAGTGATTTATGAACTGAATGCACCTGACATAACGCCAATTCAGGACGCCCAGCACAAATTAGAGATTCCCTGTGCTCTCGTTTGGTCTGCCCAAGTTTTAATCAATCCAACTCGGCTCTAGATCAGGCTTTTCAAACTAGAAACGGTTTGGGAACGGTTTGGGAACGCTGCGATCGCTAACTTAAGTTCAGATGCAACAAGCAGAGTCTGCATCAGTAACTTAGGAGAAAAAAACCATGACAACCCAAACATTTGATGTAACCAAAGCTGAAGCCTTTGCCCAACAAATGCTAGATGTACTCAACAGTGCCGCGATTGCTCTGATGACATCGATCGGGCACCGCACCGAACTGTTTGACACAATGGCAGAATTGCCGCCCTCTACCAGCGAGCAAATTGCCAATGCCGCCGGACTCAACGAACGCTATGTGCGGGAATGGCTCGGCACAATGGTCACCGGTCGCGTGGTGAACTATGACCCACACGACAAGACCTATGTTCTACCTGCGGAACATGTTGCATCTCTAAGCCGGAATGCCGTTTCTGACAACATTGCTCCCTTTACCCAATTTATCCCGCTCTTGGGAACGGTCGAAGAGCAAATTATCGACTGCTTTTACCACGGAGGTGGGGTGCCCTATTCCGAGTTCAAACGCTTTCATGCAGTGATGGCAGAAGATAGCGGTCAAACCACGGTCTCTGCATTGTTCGATCATGTGCTGCCGCTAATTCCTGGAATCACAGAATCGTTGCAGCAAGGCATTGAGGTGTTGGATATAGGCTGTGGCAGTGGGCGAGCGCTCAACCAATTGGCTGACGCCTTCCCAAACAGCCGATTTACCGGCTACGACTTTTCGGGAGAAGCGATCGCAACTGCCACTACCGAAGCCCAACTCCGAAAACTGAGCAATATTCAGTTTCAAGTCAAAGACGCGGCAACGTTGGAGGAGCGCGATCGCTACGATTTCATCACCACTTTCGATGCCATTCACGATCAGGCAAAACCCGATGCAGTGTTGCAAAACATCTACAAAGCACTGCGCCCAGATGGCGTTTATTTGATGCAAGATATCCGCGCCACAACTGATGTAGGGGGCAACCTAGATCACCCAGTTGGGCCATTGCTCTACACCATTTCCTGTATGCATTGTATGACGGTTTCGCTGGCATACGGCGGCATGGGACTGGGAGCGATGTGGGGACAAGAAAAAGCGCTGCAAATGTTAGCTGAAGCAGGGTTTAAGCAAGTCGAAATCAAACAGCTAGCCCACGATTTCCAAAACGATTACTACATTGTGCATAAATAAAGGAGCAATGCAATGAAGAATATCATGCCAGTAAAAACAGTGTTTCGAGCCGCTACGCTTGCTGATTGCTCTACCCTTGCCCAACTGTTTCAAACTGCATCAGATGGCGTTTCAGACTACATTTGGAAGACGTTAAGTTCTCAATATCCAGGGCTGACACCGCTTGAGATTGGGGCAAAACGCTACGCAAATGCAGAGAGTCTCTTCAGCTACAAAAATTGTGTCATTGCAGAATGTAGAGGCAACCCGGTTGGAATGATGTTGACGTTTCCAGCCGCCGGAATTGAAGATCTGATGGCATCTGAAACACCTGAAGTGCCGCCGTCCACTAGTTCAGTAGATTCGCCTGAAGCAGACGTGTTGGCTCCCTACAGTTTAGAAGCGCCCGGAACCTGGTATATCTGCGCCCTAGCGGTGTTTCCAGAGTTTCGTGGACAAGGGATTGGCACAGAGTTACTGTCGATCGCCCATCAACAAGCGGCAGAACGAGGACTGTCAGACTTGAGCCTACTCTGCTTTGAACAAAATACAGATGCCTTGAGGCTTTATCAGCGTCATGGATTTGAGATTGTGGATCGCGCCAAAGTGGTTCCTCATCCGCTGATCCATTACACCGGCGATATCCTCCTCATGACCGCTCCCGTTCAAGCCTAAACCCAGAAAACCGTATGTGCCAACTTTGTGCATTAGCAGCACGGTATCCCCGTGTTCGCCAGGATTCACTTGTCTTTGACCTCAGCCAATTTGCGATCGCTGTTGAAGTAAAGCCATTGCCTGAGCAACCCCTGTCTGAGCAACCCCTGTCTGAGCAACCCCAAGAGCGATCGCTAAAAGATGCTCAGGAGAAACCATCATGAAACCTCAACGACATCTCTGTGAATGACTTGGCATCCCGTGTAAATCACAATCAATTTCTCAACGCAAAGGAACTACAAATCATGAAACGTCAAATGTTTGCGATCAATTTAGCAGCTACTACTTTCTCTATTGTGTCAACCGCTATTTTGTTAACTGCCTCGCCTGCTTCTGCCGGAGAAGTCATGACAGATAGGTGTAGTTCAGAGGTGGCGATTGTTCCTTCCTACAATGCTCAACCGATGACCCCTGGAACCGTGTTGCTGACCAGAGATGCGAATGGGCAAACCCCTTGGTCTAATCCTTTTAGGGTAAAGACTGGAGGGGGTGGTCTTACAGGCAGTGGTTACATTCGCTGGTGGTGTCATTCAACCACTGGCAACATTTTTGACCCTGGCACCTGGCGTCCCGATATAGACTTCGCCAAAGCCGGAGTGTGTGTGGTTGACGGCATAGGAGTTATTTTTGGAGGAGATGAGAACGACAAGGGCGGCAAAAAAGGCAGTGATATTGTCAAAAATTGTCTTGGCGCTGTCAAAAAAATTGGCTCATCGGCAAAGGACGGCTGGACACCTGAACGTTCTCGATGTGGCAACCGCTCTACCTTAATTCGGGCACGACTGGGTTCTAATCGATTACTCCAAATCGAATGCCTTGGAAAATAATTCCACCTGGATTTGTTCTTAATGTGGGTTGCTCGATAAGGAAAATAGAAATGTATCGAGCTAACGTTTCTATCTACCGCGATCTCTGATGAGAAGTCTGCAATGCTGCGTTAGTCATCGAACAAGCGCAACTAAACTTTGCCATTTAGTTTGCGAATTTCTATCCAAATCAATCTTGCCGTTTATTCAATTTTAGGAGATTACAAACCATGAAACGTCAATATGTTGCAGCCAGCCTGGCAGCTATTTCTGCGTTAGGTGTGCTTTTTGTGGCAGCACCCGCCCACGGCATTCAAGAGCGAGAGCAAAACGGGACGAGAAACCCTCAAAACATTGGTAGAGTGTCGTCTGTTCCTATCAGAGTTTCTGGACAAATCACAGGTAATCGAGATGAGGATGTGTTTCGCTTTGAACTTTCTCCCGGACAAAATGTGAAAGCAACACTCACGGTGAACGGAGACATCGATCTGGAGGTTTTGGAGGACAGCAACCTGGACGGAAAATTGGCGGGAGGAGACACAAAAAAAATCTCGATCAACGAAGGCAAGCAAACCGAGGAGGTGATCTATAGAAATATGAGGTCGAGATATGGCTTTGTTCGCATTATGGATTCTGGCGGTGCCGGGTTATCGGGAATTGTTGCCTACAATCTAACAATTACAGCGGTGTCAGCAAACGGGCGACCTGTAATTCAAAACCGTTAAGCCAGTAGTTGCAGATCTGATGGCTTCCACTTGCGAGGGGAATGGTATGACCGCGATCGCAGTACACAAGCAGCGATCAACCTTAACCCGTGGGCTGGTTTGAAGGTTTTCAATCTGCGCTACGGGCTACCTATGGCTACGGAGCATTTGCTATGAACAAGAGCAACGATTCACGGGTTATACATCAGATGCAAGGTTTAACCCCACTTGCCCATCAAATCGAGTTCACTCAACTAAACACGGAGATTACTTACCATGAAACGTCAAATTTCTTCCAGCGGCTGCTACGAATCGCCTGTGCCAAGTGAACTAGCCAAGAACCTAGGCGCAGGGGCGCAAGGCGAAGTAGGGCAAAAATGCGGATCATCTCAGCGTGCATAAAGCGTTACCCTGCATTATTTGAGGGCAAGATCGGACATTGGCGCAGGTGCTTTCGGGGAATTAAAACTGCGGAAATAGAGCCTACCGACCAGACCGAGAAATAGGAAATAACCGATCGCTTGCACTAGATAAAGCGTCTCCCGATACCCAAACAAGGTTTTGAGAATAATACCGGGAAATTCTTTATCGGGTAGGACGGCATGGGCATCCCACACCAACGCTCCTAACAGACAGGTGGGGGCGGCTGACCAGCAGAGTGAGGCAAATTGGGGATGCAATTGCACAAAGGCGATCGCGGCTGCATCCAGATGACGCAGCACCGAAATCACCAACCCCGAAACAATCAACAGCAACAGCGTTCCCATCACCTGGAAGAACTGTTTGAGATTGATTTTGATGCCCCACTTGAACAACAAAACACCGATGATGATGGCTCCGACAACGCCCGCGATCGCGCCCAAAATAGGAGTCCAACCCGTCTGAAACTGCGCCGTTAAAAACAACACCGTTTCAAATCCTTCTCGCAATACTGCCGTGGCAATCAAACTAAAAATGCCCCAGGCAGCGACCCCATTACCCGCAACCGCCGATTGCACCGAGCCTTCGATCTCTGCCTTGAGCGATCGCGCCTGCCGGGTCATCCAGATCAGCATCCAACTCAGCATGGCGATCGCTAATATTCCCAGTCCCGCTTCTAGTAGCTGTCGCATCACGACCATATCAGGAGATTTAGCATTTTCTACCTGATGCAACACTTGGAAGGGCACCCCTCCCACCCCAACACTGGCAACCAACCCAGCGACAATGCCGAAATAGACATAGGGAATTAACTGAGGTTGTTTTGCCTGACGCAAACACGCCAGCACAATCCCAACCACCAGTGCCGCCTCAACGCCTTCGCGCAAGGTAATTAAAAAGGTGGGAATCGCCGGACTCCAATCCATCGGTTTAGTTCCTGAGTGACAACGGGTAATTTATGCAAACCAAATCATTCTATGGAAATAAAATAATGCTTACTATCGATCGCAGCCGTTTGCCCCTGCCATTTTACAGTCAACGTGGATAGATCCAGGCTCAAATCTCCCAACCGGAAAATGGAGCCTTGCCATTGGTGCGATCGTTGCGCCAAGACCCGCACCCGCGCTAGCCATGCTGAGATATCGACCGGCTTTACCAGATAGGCATCGGCTTCGCCATCCAAGCCCATCACGTTATCCCCGATACTAGCTCTCGCAGTCAGCATCAAAACGGGTGCCGCCTTGCCAATCGTCTGAGCAGATCTCCCACAAACGAGGATGATTCTCTTGAAGGTGCGCCAGAAGTGGCAGAAGTTGCGGCGAATAGATCGCTTATACCATGGGTGATCAGAAAAAAGCCGAGCGACCCAATGGCGCGATCGCTGGTTCTGCCGTAGATTAGCACTGCCAAAACTATCCCGCCTCGCCTTCCAATTGTTTCAGTTTGTTGCAACCCACCCCTCTAACTGCGTTGCTGTTCGCCCTACGTAGTAAATTGAGGAAAATTGTTCATCAAACGAGTTGGCGGAAGTTGTCGCCTAGCTGGTTGATGCTTGATAACAAGAGGAAGACACTCATGGTTCAACGTGGTTCTAAAGTCCGCATTTTGCGTAAAGAGTCTTACTGGTTCCAAGACGTTGGGACGGTTGCTTCTATCGATCAAAGTGGCATCAAGTATCCAGTAATCGTACGTTTCGATCGGGTTAACTACACTGGGTATAGCGGCAATGCGAGCGGTGTCAATACCAATAACTTTGCCATGAATGAATTAGTTGAGGTCGAAGCACCGACTGCCAAGGCAGCAAAAGCTCCGGCGTCGGCAAAAGCGGCGGCAAAACCTGGGAAAGTTGAGGCTAAACCAGAAACGCAGAAGAAGAACGACTAATTTCCTGAAATTAGCGGTTTAACTGTTTACTCCAAAAACTAACACTGTTGCATTCATCGAGTAGGATTTCCCCGTTGAGATTCTGCTCGATTTTGTTTTGGTTTCCACTTTCATTCTAACTAGAGCTATCTCAGGTAGCTGCTATTGCTCAGACCAGACTTCTGAAGGCACCAGGGAAGAAAAATTATCGCGTTTTACTAAGGAAAAACCAGCCTAACCAAAACAGCAAGTGGAGTGTAACAATTACCCAGAACACCGCTTGATAAGACCTCTTTTGATTCTTGTGACGAATCGTGCGCTGAGCAATGAACCCTCCTAGCCATCCACCTGCTAGTTCGTACAGATGCAACCTGTTTTCTGGAATTCTCCACTCGTCCCGCTTCGCACGAGACTTATCATCTTTGTACAGTGCAAAAGTCCATAAACCCATGACGGGATAGAGAATAAGCGGAATTGGATTAGCAATTGCCCACGCAAATTGGATCGATCCCCACAATGGCAATGCTGATAGAAACAATGTCTCCAATACTAAAACCAGATGCTTAAGTACGGTTTTTCTAGATGTGGATTTTCTTCTTGAAGCGGAGGTTGATTTCGCTCTTGCGCCTAGAATAAAAGCCTTGTCTGCACGAACTTCACGGTTCTGATTAAAGGTTAGGTGATAGTAAATCACATCGCCTGCCTTTGGACGACGGGTTCTATCTTTCAGGGCAGTAATGTGAAGAAAGACATCCTGGCTGCCATCGGCGGGTTGGATGAAACCAAATCCTTGCTCATCTTTCCATGTTGTCAATTGTCCTCTACGCAGACCCGGTTTCATGCAAGAAGCCTTAACCTACTACTGCTTTGTAACGTACCCACGCTAAGCCTAGAACGAGCGAGCTTTATGCTCTCTCAATCTACGGATTGGCTCTACCAATGCCACAGTAGTTTGAACTCGTGATAGCGTGAGGGTATCCAGCTACATTCTCTTTACTTTGTGCCAGAACTTCCCGAAGTTGAAACCGTTCGTCTCGGCTTAAATCAGGTCACGCTTAATCAAGAGATTCAGGGCGGCGATGTGCTGCTCGATCGCACGATCGCTTCCCCCAACTCTCCCTTAGAATTTCTCACTCAGTTGCAAGGTTTATCGATCGTAGGATGGCATCGCTACGGAAAGTATTTGCTTGCCGAACTCTCTGCCGGAAACTGGCTCGGCGTCCATCTCCGCATGACAGGGCAGTTGCTCTGGATGAGCCAAGCTGAGCCGTTGCACAAACATACTCGGGTGCGGCTACTTTTTCCTAATGGGCAAGAATTGCGGTTTGTCGATCAGCGTACCTTTGGGCAACTGTGGTTTGTGCCCTGCGATCGCACGCCCAAATCTATCATCACTGGGCTGCAAAACCTTGGACCTGAACCCTTTTCAGACGAATTCTCAGAGGCTTATTTTGCAGACTGGTTGCGCGATCGCCAGCGTCCGATCAAAAATGCCCTGCTCGATCAAACCCTCGTTGCTGGAGTGGGCAACATCTATGCCGATGAAGCCCTGTTTCTAAGCGGCATTCATCCTAAAACGCTGTGTTCAACGCTGAGCCATTCAAACATGAAACTGCTGCGAGAAAACATCATTCGCGTGCTCAAAGACAGCATCGCCGCCAGAGGCACATCGTTTAGCGATTTTTGCGATGTGTCGGGGGTAAATGGCAATTATGGCGGCATCGCTTGGGTGTATGGGCGAGATGGGGAAGGCTGCCGCACTTGCAAAACCCGCATCGATCGGGTGAAGTTGGCGGGACGATCAGCACATTTTTGCCCCCAGTGCCAGCGTCAGCCCTAGTGGTCTGTCAAGATTGAAATGGGGGACTAGGAGGCGAGGGGGAGAGGGAGAGAGGGAGACTCTAGGAATCGGAACCATCCACCCCTCCACTCATCAACTCAAAGTTGACAATTTACTAGTCACGGCGAGTTCAATGCTTGAGCCAGTTTTGAATCGGATCAGTCGATTTAACAAGATGCATTCCCGCTTCTGCAAATCGTTGATAGGTCGCCTCTGCTTGGTCGCTAAAGTCAATCACCCCCGGAACCACCACCGGAGAGGTGCAATCGTCTAGGAGATAGACCCTTTGGGCAAGGCTGGGATCGTGCATCTTAATTTCGGTCAGCAAATCATCGATCGTCCAGGCAACACAGTGACTCTTCGCCTGTCCTGCTATGATGACTGCATCAAACTCAAACAGCGTCTGAATCAAACGACTATTTTTTTCTGCAATTAGCTGCCCATCGACGCTAGAGAGCACTTCTGGGCTGAGAACAGAATAATTTTCGGTGAGAGGATTGTTACCTTTGATTTCAAACCGGGTTTGGCTGCTGCGAGCCATGCAGTGAAAAAAAGCGGCTTCTTCAAATGCAGAGACCAACGCCTGCCCAATGCCACCCAGCATAGAGTGATATGCCCACACGGTTAACGGGTACTTGCCAGCTTGGGTGAGTTGCCGGGTATAGTGCAGCGCGTGATGGTGAAGCGCGTCGTAATTGCCGCGTTTGAGGCTATACGCGATCGCAGGATTTACCTTCCAAACTCCACTCTCAACATCGTCTAGGGTAATCATCGTCGCGGTTGGCGTGGGATGCTCTCCCGCTTCATTAATCCAAAAGATCGGATGAAAGATTTGCATCGCGGTGTGGGTGTCTAGGGTCGGTGCAATTTCGGTAATCACTCCCAAGTTGCGATAGATAAACTGACACAAGCGATCGCTATCTTCCACCGCTCCCCTGCCCGATTTTCCTCCCACAAACAACTCAAAATCGGGAATGCAGAACGTATTTTGCACATCGATCGCCAGCAAACATACCCGCACCGCATCCATTGAGGCAGGCTGAATCTGATGCTGCTTTGCCCACTGTTCTGCTGCGATCGCGCGTTGCTGGTAAGGCACACGCCAAACCCGATCCACCGTCGTGCGATCGTAATGCGCCGGAATTGGTAGAGACTGCATCATACGCTTATCGCCCCTTGCATACAGGCGCTCAAATGTCTAAAATCACTCGTCACCCAGTTCAGGGTGAAACCCCGTCCGTTACAGGCTAGGCTCAGTGTGCCCTCACGGTCTCAGCCTTCTCAGTCACCTTAGCACTTGGGTCTTTCTCAAACCGGATAATGTCGTCTTCGCCTAGATACTCACCATTTTGAATTTCAATCATCACCAGCGGAATCACCCCCGGATTTTCCACTCGGTGAGGCGTTCCCATGGGCACATAGGTAGACTGCTTTTGGATTAAAACCTTTTCCTCTTGATTGCAAATCACTTTCGCTGTTCCAGAGACAACTACCCAGTGCTCGCTGCGGTGATAGTGCATCTGAGTGCTGATGTGATGCCCCGGCTCGATCTCAATGCGGTTGATCCGATAGCGTTTTCCTTCTTCTAACTGGGTTACCGTTCCCCACGCTCGGAAGCGAGTCGCATCTGCATCGGCAGGCAAGGCAGCAGAAACCAGATCATTGGCGTGTTGGTGTGGCATAGGATTTTTCAGAACTCTTCCTTCCATGATGCAGGAAGATGGAGAATTCATCCGGGAAATCTTTGCTGAAAGTCGAAGTACAGAACTCCCATCAGAAATTAAACCATCAGAAATCAAAGTAGATATATCGAGAGCCACCCTCGGGGGCAAGTTGCCAAACGGCGTAGAGGTAAATGGGAATCAGCAACAGCTTAAGATGCCAGGTGAGTTGCACTTTGAGACCCCGTTGAAACAGATAAGTGATCGCCATGGCAATCGCGATCGCACCTAACGCGATCACCAGTTGCGGGAAAGTCAACCCGATCGCTTCACCATACACTTTCTGAGCAAACTGGGCATCTGCTGTTTGTCCCCACAAGCGTTGCACGACAAACCACGCATCCTGCACATTGGGCAACCGGAAAAAGATCCACGACCCAAACACCATCGTCTGAGTCAATCCCCAAGCCAGCAGAATTCCGGGCAAACTTTGCCAAAATTTTTCTAACCAACCGCTCCACTTTGACACAGCTTCCGTCAAGCGATGGACTGCCAGCGCCAAGCCATGCAGCCCACCCCACACCATAAAGCCCCAGGCTGCCCCGTGCCAAATTCCGGCGATCAGCATCACCAACACAAGATTAATGCAGGTACGAGCCAACCCCTGACGCGACCCCCCCAGAGGAAAGTAGAGATAGTTTCGTAACCACTCGCCCAGTGTCATGTGCCAGCGCCGCCAAAACTCTGCAATGCTGGTGGTGAGATATGGAAAATTAAAGTTTTCGGGTAGCTCAATTCCGAGCAAAAGAGCGCTCCCCCGTGCCACATCTACATAGCCGCTAAAGTCTAGATAAATTTGGAGTCCGTATGCAAAAATGACCAGCCACAGATCGGCACTGCCGGCTCGTTGAACATTATCAAAACTGAGGTTGACTAGCCCATTGAGGCGATCGGCAATCAATCCTTTTTTGATCGCACCGCAGGCAATCAGCCACAGCCCTTCTGTCACCTGAGCAACTTGCAACGATTTAACCGTTTCTAGCTGCCCGGCAAACGGATGATAGCGAACGATCGGTCCAGAAATTAGCTTGGCAAAAAATAGTTTGTAGGCAGAGAAACTAAGGAAACTTCGCGCCGCAGGCGCACCGCGATAGACATCGACTAGATAGGCAATACACTCAAACGAGAAGAAACTTAAGCCCAATGGGGCGATCAGATGCACATCTGTCCAGTTGGCGGTTTGTTGGAGGGTATCTCCCTCTGCAAACGGCGCGATCGCACCTAAAATAAACGACACATATTTAAAGCCGAGCAGCAACAAAATATTGAGGAAAATGCCAATCCACAACAATCTCAGGCGTTTTTTGTTCCAGTCTGCTTGGGCAAATTGCCAGTCATCGTGCCTCCAGTTAGCCGCCGACCCGATCGCGCGCCCCAAGATAAAATTAATCACCGTCGCCACCAGCAGGAGGGGAATAAACTGGGCTTGCAGCGACGAATAAAAGATTAAGCTACTGATAAAGAGTAACCACGATCGCAACCACGGTTGCCGCACTGACCAAAAAATCCCAATCACGCACAGTAGAAAAATACCGTAGAGAGGAGAGAGAAACTGCATAGGTCGAGGATCGTTTGTCAGTAAACAATTTGTCAGTAAACAAAGAGGGGGATTACGCACGCACTAGTTTACTGGTAAATTTGGGTGCGATCGCATCTTTCTCCACAAAACCGCCAAATTAAGCTACAAAAAAAGCAGCCCGAAAGCTGCTCTGCAAAACTATGAAGGGGTAGTTTGGAGGCAAATTAAGCCTTGTCAAATCTAGTCTCGAAGGCTAGCCACAACTTGATCAGGACTCCAGCCCACACGGGTAACATTCAGTGTGCAGCCTCAACATTTAAAGTTGAACCAGGGATGGACACTCTAACAACCGTCCTGTGACAAGCAGGACATCAGATTGCGTATTCCATAATGGGGGCAAGCGTTTAACTGTCCCTATGCCCACACCTTAACTGGCTGTGGGCAGTTTTATTTTTTAAGCTGCAAGAAGGGCTTGATCGCTATTACTTTCAGAGGTGCGGGCAACCCAGAGCGCATCTTCTAACCGCGTCGGGGCGAGGGGTTCTCCTCGAATCACGGCAAGGCATTTTCCACATCCGCACTGAAGCGCCGCCGTTTGCCGTTGAGAGGTAGAGGCTGAATTCGACGAAAGCAGGGCGGGCTGTTGCGCCGCAGTATTAGGCAGGGTATAGGCTTGTGTTGCGCCAGAATTCACATTCCAGCCCAGATCGCGCAGAGCGGCCAACGTCAGCAGGCTCAAGGGCGTTGCAACTCCTGCCCCTTCTGCAAACGGCGTCATCAGTTCTGAATCGAAGCGACCTTCATCCCAGTGGGCAAAGACCTGCTGCTCGATCGGAACGGCAACGGCACCCCCAGCGCCCAACAGATCGCCATAGGCATAGCCAGCATAGGTATTCGCCAAATAGGTGGCAGAGGTGCGATCGATCCAAGTTTTGCCCATGCTAAATCGGGTTCCGTCATAATCTACAAATTCAATGGGTTCCCAGGCGGTGCCAAAGCCCAGAATATGGGCAAACTCATGAATCATGATATTCCGCAGGTAGAGCGGGTTGGCATTGAATTCGTCAAATTTGCGGGCGTTGATCGTGCCTCTCCCGCGCCGAATGACCAAGGTGTCGGTCGTGCTAATGCCAAAGGTTGGACCTGCCAGCGCCAGCGTGCTGGTATCTGCCGCTCCCGATTGAGTGACTAAATTTTGTCCCGAAAGGGTGATGGTCAGATCTTGAAACTCGGTGATGGCACTGCGGCTGGTGATGATGGTTTCCCAGAATTTTGCTGCCTCTGCGATCGCAGCGCGAGCCGCTTCTCCCAACCCTTCTAGCCCCGTGCTAAAGCTGAGGTTGATGCTAAATTTTTGGTCATCTTGAGCCGCCGCCGAGAAATCTGTAGACAGGCTGTAAGCAGAGGCTTGAGTGCCGTAGCTGAGAACTTGAACATAGTATGCGCCTGGATCTAAGAATCGCCTCAAAGATTCGCTGGTTGTGCCGCGCTCCCATTGATAGGCCAACACTTCGCCAGTGTCGATCGCGCCATTGCCGTTGATATCTTGAATCAGCTTAATATCGGCATCTCCGGTTAGCCCAGTCAAACTTGCTGTGAAAACGCCAGACTGCCCAATGCTAAATTGATAAAAATCATTCAGGTTGCTGCTATTGACCTGATCGCTGACTGCAAAAACGGGCGAGTTTTTAACAATAGCTGTCGATAAACTATCGCCTTGAACCAAAGCCTGGGGCTGCTCTTCTGCTGGAATAGGAACTGGGCTAGGGGAGGCATTGCCGCTTGTTGCGTCGGTGAAATTGCCTTGCGATAGGATGCCTAGGGGTTGCCAGTCCAGAGCGGCAGGGATCTGAAGCGCTTCTTCGCGGGTAAAGCTGCCTTGGTCAAGAAACCATTGAGTGGTTGCGCCAGTGGTAGGGTGATGCCACAGCAGATCGAGATTGCCATCTGCGTTGAGATCAGCCGTGCTCACAATCTGCCAATCTAAGCTGTTAGAAGGCAGGGAAACGGCTTGCTTAAACTCAGTGCCGTTGAGCAACCAAAGGACGTTTTCCCCAGTTTGCTCGTTTCGCCACAGCAGATCAAGACTGCGATCGCGGCTTTCAAGTGGCGAAGCGGCGCCATCAAAATCACCAACACCTTGAATGTTCCAAGCCAGATCAACCGTTCCTAAGGTGACCGACTGCGATCGCTCGGTTTTGTCGAGCAGCCAGATATCGACTGCCCCGGTTTGGCGATTGCGCCACTGAATATCGAGGGAGCGATCGCGGTTAAAATCGCCAACGTGCTCAATCTCCCAATTGAGATCGCTGATGGTGGGTAGGTAGACACTGGCGCTAAATTCGGTTCTGTTCAGCAACCAGAAGGCGACTTCTCCCGTCTGAACGTTTCGCCAGAGCAAATCAAGCTTGCCGTCTTGGTCAAAATCGCCAATGTTGGTGATTTGCCACTTGAGATCAGAAACGGTCTTCACGGTGGATTGCCGAACGGTTTCGCCCTCGATCGTCCAGATTTTCACAGCACCCGTGGCAGCGTTCCACCACAGCAAATCATCCTGAGCGTTGCCGCTAAAGTCTCCGATTCCGACAAGCTGATCGTTTTGATCGGGCAGGGTAGAAAGCGGCTGGCTTTTTGAATTTTGGGTTGAACTTTGGGGAGTGTTGATCTGCCAAAGGTCTATTTCACCCGTTGCCAAGTTGCGCCGTAACAGATCGCTGCGACTGGTGCTGGCGGAGGCAGAGCGCTGGGGTAGGGTAGTCTGTAGCTCGGACTGCTCAAGGTCTGATAACGATGAAAGGGGCAGCACATTCGTTGTCAGTGGGCTATCACCTTGCATAGTCCTCCTTGAAGTTGATTAAGTTGCTCATCTAAATCCTGGGCTGCGATCGCCATTGCCTCCGGGAAACCGTATCTGTCAGACCAATGAGGCTGATATCTGTTCACGACAAACTGCGGCGCATTTACGCCCTCCAAGCAAACTTCAAGGATCTTACGCAGGTCTGACCCTCAAAGCCGTTTTGTGACCTGCTTGCTATGCCCCACCACCGTAAATACGGAGTAAATACTCCAGTAGATACTTAAAGTTGGCAACTGTACCGAAAGCACGTCAGTAGATTCCTATACCCTGACCTCAATTGTATAGAGCAACCTTTAGATTTAAAGATGAAGATTGAGTGAAGTATTGAGATTTTGTAGTCTAGATATCAGAGAAGCCGCCAAATAAAGGGATAGCGGTACGACCGATCGCGGTTGTCTAGGCTATAAACAATGGCGATGATGGGCATGACAAAGCTCGCGATCGCGAGTGCAATCCCCAGTACGATCGCAATGGGAATGCCCACTACACTAACGGTTAAGATTCCTACCAAAATGGCATACAGATAAAGATTGATGTGAAAATTAATCGCTTCCTTGGCATTTTCTTTAATTACTGGAGTGTCATTAATCAATAAAATGGCAATCGGAATCCCGATGGCGACAATGAGCGAACTAAAGAAAATTGAGCCGTGGCAAAGGGCGGAAAGGAGACGATGTTGATCAGAGTTTTGCATAAGACTTTGATTGCTAAGTTTTATCTGGTTATCTGCGATCGGGTACTTAAAAACGTATCAGCAGCATCAATCGTTTCTGAACTAGTGTCTTAACTTTTGATAGGCGTTGAACCATAGCCTGCAAAGAGATCACCGGCGCGCTGAAGAAGTCTCATACCCTACATCTACGGCAGTCTACCCTAGACTACTAATCTTAAGATATCGATCCCGAAACTACTGACCTCAAAAGTACTGACTACGGACATCTCTACTTCGATTTTCTCCTCTACCGTAATATTTCTCGGTATTCTTAAGGTAGTGCGACTTCTTTGTTATATTCTCGACTGTATCTATCAGGCTCAAGCATGTCTAGCGAACTTCAGGCTGAATTGCAGACGGCAGTAGAGCGGCGGCGCAATTTTGCGATCATCTCTCACCCCGATGCCGGAAAAACCACGCTCACCGAAAAACTGTTGCTCTATGGAGGGGCAATCCACGAGGCAGGCTCGGTGAAAGCACGGCGCGCTCAACGTCATGCCACCTCAGATTGGATGGCAATGGAACAACAGCGTGGCATTTCGATTACCTCGACGGTGCTGCAATTTGCCTATCGATCGTGTCAGATCAACCTGCTGGATACGCCCGGTCACCAAGATTTTAGTGAAGACACCTACCGCACCCTAGCCGCCGCCGACAACGCAGTGATGCTAATCGATGCTGCGAAGGGATTGGAGCCACAAACCCGCAAATTGTTTGAAGTGTGTCGGATGAGATCGCTGCCTATTTTTACCTTTATCAATAAGTTAGACCGTCCCGGTCAAAGCCCACTGGAGTTGATGGACGAAATTGAGAAAGAGTTGGGAATGCAAACCTACGCTGTCAACTACCCAATTGGCATGGGCGATCGCTTTAAAGGGGTGTTCGATCGGGGCACGCGCAAGATCCATTTATTCGAGCGCAGCGAACACGGAAAGCGAGAAGCGGTCAACACCGTGATTGATGTGGGCGATCCAGACATTGAGACGTTGTTAGAGCAAGATCTGTACTACCAGTTCAAAGACGAATTGGAGATGATCGAAGAATTAGGCTCGGAACTCGATCTAGACGCCGTTCATGCTGGAGAAATGACGCCGATTTTCTTCGGCAGCGCCATGACCAACTTTGGCGTTGAGCTATTTCTCAATTCGTTTTTAGACTATGCCCTCAAGCCTGGCATCCACGAAAGCACCCAAGGGGAAATTTCCCCGACTCATCCAGACTTTTCGGGATTTGTGTTTAAGCTTCAGGCAAACATGGACCCGAAACACCGCGATCGCGTTGCCTTTGTCCGAGTCTGTTCTGGCAAATTTGAGAAAGATATGACCGTCAGCCACGCTCGCAGCGGCAAAACCGTTCGGCTGTCCCGTCCTCAAAAGCTTTTTGCTCAAGACCGCGAAGTGATCGAAGAAGCCTATCCTGGCGATGTGATTGGGTTGAACAATCCGGGGGTGTTTGCGATCGGAGACACGATTTATAGCGGTCAAAAGCTAGAATACGAAGGCATTCCGTGCTTTTCACCCGAAATGTTTGCCTTTCTCCGCAATCCCAATCCGTCTAAGTTTAAGCAGTTCCGCAAAGGCGTTTCTGAACTGCGAGAAGAAGGCGCGGTGCAAATTATGTATTCTGCCGATGAAGCAAAGCGCGATCCGATTTTGGCAGCCGTGGGTCAGCTTCAGTTTGAGGTGGTGCAGTTCCGGTTGCAAAATGAGTATGGGGTTGAGACACTGCTTGATCATTTGCCCTATACAGTGGCGCGGTGGGTCGATGGGGGCTGGGATGCGCTCCATAAGGTTGGACGCATTTTTAACACATTGGTGGTGAAAGATAGCTGGGAGCGCCCGGTTTTGTTGTTTCGCAACGAGTGGAACTGCCAACAGCTTGAAGGCGACCATCCAGAGTTGAAGCTCAATAAAATTGCGCCAGTGGTTTCTGGAAAAGAACCCATGGCAATCTAACCCGTAGAGAGCACAAGGCTGCTTGCCTGTAAAACCTTACCCCCTCCTATCCTCACCTTTGCCGGATGGGAAGGGCTTTTTGAGTTTAAAGCTGATCAGCGATCGCAAAAATGTCACTGTTTGTTGAAATAGAAAAACGGTGAATACTACATCATTAGGCATTTTCTATGCCAAAAGGGTAATAGCCAGATGAAGAATGCAGAGTCTTCCGGAGCGCAGATCGACGTGATGAAATATACATTAGATCATCTACTTACTGAGCTTCTATGTTGGCTTCACTGAGCGATTCGCAGACGCCCCTCCGAAGAAACCGCCATTCAAATTTTTCACCTCATCTAGCCCATCTGGTACTCAGCGTTGACTTAGAAGGAACCGTAGACGTGGACACCAAAACCGCCTTTCAACTTGTCGATCGCGTCCTGCCGTTTGAGGCGTGTCTCTATCACCAAGTTTTGCCTCTGTCTCTCGAAGAAGGATGCCTGCGTTTGGGTATGGTCACGTTAGAAGATGCGACTGCCTTGGAATATGTGCGTCGGCTCGTTGGCTTCATGAACTACACGCTAGCTCCGCAAAGCATTTCATCGGAATCTCACTATGGGGCAATGTCAGCTTATTTGCACTACAGCCAAGAGCGGCAGAACGCATCATTTCAGCCTCAGTCGCCTCCCGCAGAAGGTGCTACATCTGACATTCAGGAAAAGATTGCGCCGAAAGCCACGATCGATTTTCATGCTAAAGAGACCTATATTGTCGCCAGCCCTGATGAGTTGGACTACGAAGCCGCCTCAGATGCCCCCTCACTATCCCTTGTTCCGTCTCAGGGGGATGGGGCCGCGCTTTTGACCCCCCTGCCCGATCAAGGGGTGGCGCTTGAAAGTGCGCTGCCAACCCTAGAAGTGAGTACTCAACATTTAAATAGTGCTGTCGAAATACTCGCTCAGCTTCCTCCTGCTCAGTTGCTGCAAGAACTCCTTGGGCGCATTTTGCTAGATGGCATCGGTCGGCTTTATCTAGAGCGTCAAGCCACCCATGGACGAGTCTTGTGGAGCCAAAATGGCGTGTTACAGTCTGTGATCAACGAGCTTCCTTTACCAGCATTTCAGGGCTTGCTCGACGAACTCAAACAGTTAACTCACCTACCGATGACTCCGCTTCGAGACGTTAAGCAGGTTGAGATTGAGCGGCTTTGTCAGAAAAATCGAGTGTTGCTCAGACTCCGCATGACGCCCAACATGGATGGCGAAGCAGCGACATTGCAGATTTTGCGGGGAGCCGCACTGAAGTTTTACCAGAAGCAACAGCTAACCAATCTCAGCCGAGATGCATTGTGCATTGCGAAAGAATTGCAGAAGAAGCTTAGCGAACTGCGCGATCGCCGCGCTCAAGCCAAACTCTCGCTCCCTAGCGACTCTTCAGCCGTCCTGCCGAATCTAAGTCAGGTTTTGCAAATTGTTGAACAGCAGTTAACCGATCTGCAAGACCTCAACTAAGACAGTTGGAAAGACGGTTAGAAACGAAATTTAAACGACTGCGGGTTGCCCTGCCCAGCGCCCCAACGGGTTGCCAATGACAGCAAGTTCGCGCATTAGCCCATCAAAGCGATCGGGCGTTAGAGATTGCGGACCGTCAGACAAGGCTTTCTTGGGGTCTGGGTGCACTTCAATCATCAGCGAGTCGGTTCCCGCGGCGATCGCAGCCATTGCCATCGATGGGACATATTCGGCTCGCCCCGTGCCGTGGCTTGGGTCGATCATAATCGGCAGGTGAGTGAGCGATCGCAGCACCGGAATCACCGATAGATCGAGCGTGTTGCGGGCATATTGGCGATCAAACGTGCGAATACCGCGTTCGCAGAGAATCACATTTGAGTTTCCAGCCGCCAAAATATATTCTGCTGCCATGAGCCAGTCTTCGATCGTGGCTGCCATGCCCCGCTTGAGCAAAATGGGTTTGTCTTGAGCGCCAACTTTTTTGAGCAGCGAGAAATTTTGCATGTTGCGTGCCCCAATTTGGATCACATCGGCAACCTCTGCGATCGCATCCAAATCTGCCGCATCCATCACTTCGGTAATGATGCCGAGTCCGGTCGCGTCACGCGCCGCCGCCAACAATCCCAACGCACTTTCGCCATGTCCTTGAAAAGCGTAGGGCGAAGTCCGAGGCTTAAACGCCCCGCCCCGTAGAAATTGTGCCCCCGCCGCTCTGACTCGCTGCGCCGTTTCGATAATCATGGCTTCGTTTTCCACCGAGCATGGTCCTGCCACCACCACGATCGGATGATGCTCGCCAAACGACACCGTGCCATTGGGCGTCGGAACCGCAACTTCGCTGGCTTCTCCCTGGCGGTAGGCACGGCTTGCCCGTTTAAAGGGTTGCTCAACCCGCAAAACTTGCTCAATCCAAGGGCTAACTTCCTGAATCTGCAACGGATCAAGAGACACCGTTTCCCCCACAAGACCAATCACCACTTTGTGCTGACCGACGATCTTTTCCGGCGTTAGTCCCCAGCTTACAAATTCTTCAGCAATTCGCGAAACCTCGGCTTCTGGGGAGCCAACTTTCATTACGACGATCATGGTGAAGTTCCTGTTGGGATGTGAATGAGCAGATTTCTCAGCCGCCTGAAGATCATCTGCGTAGAGGGAGCCTACCCATCCTAAAACAGATCTGCAAAAACGGCTTCTGAACCTTTCGCTGGGGAGTAATTCGATGGCGCGATCGATCGCACGCAGGAAAGAGGCTGTTACCCCCATACCGAAGTGCGACCCATCCGGGTACCAGTCACCCAGCTACCAAAGCAGTCTGTTTTTCTACAGCCTTCCCACGACAACTCTCCCGAATGGCGAACCAAGCTCTCAATGCCAGCGTGTCTTGAAGGTCTACATCATCGAAGCTAAGAATTTGCCCTGGCTCTATTGGTTTAGTAATGACGGCATCGCTCAATAAGCCAATGGGAACCTGATTCCAGTGATCTGCCAACGTTATTGCAATGCCTCTCACATCAAAACTACCAATGCCGCGTTTAATTGCATCTCCCGGAGCTAACGATCGTTTTGCAACCGCAACAACTCCGGCTTTTGGATTGGTTGTGTTGTTCAAAAGAATGTCACCACCATTAACGATTCTTCTAATGGTTTTTGCAACTTCTAAATGACACAAATGAAAATTTTGTACCAGCGTATAATACGGACCTTCTCCCATTTTCAGGTATCTCAAGTAAGCGTTTTGAGACTCCTCGTGTTCTGCGACCAGAAAGACCCCGGCGGGCGACTTGGGTGAAAGAATATAGTCACTGATGGGTTGACCGAGCCGCTTTGCCGCATCTGCCAAAATAACGCCCCCTGAGCGGATATCTTCGGCAACTGTCCCCAACAAACCGGGCTGGTATAGGGCAGCCCCTAACCCATTGGCAACAAACGCTTGCTCAATTTGAACTTTTGTCCCATCGGTAAACGAAGCCACTTGATCAAGACTAATTCCTTGCTTGTGCGACCAATATTGCATATCTTCGAGCGTTGGCATCAGATTGAGAAAGCCCTTGATGTTGCCATACACGAGCGGCTTAAATCCCATTTGCACCGCATTTTCCCGGAGGGCTGCTAGACACCCCGGCTGATCGCCTTCCGCCTCCGTAATTTTACCTTTTTTAGCGAGATACGATCCGGTTGTCACATGCAGTTCAGAGTCCATGGTTACGACTGGAAGATGAGCCTCTAGAACTTGATCAAGAACCTCTGTTGCGTAAATAGCATCACCAGAACATTCGACAACTAAATCACAATGATCAATCAAGTCAGCAACAGAATCGGTGAGCAGGTCTTTGCGGGGGAAACCATGACAATCACTCAAATTTCTTCTGGTGAGCACTTTAGTCACCTGGAGATCGGATTGGGTTTCTAGGGCGAGTAGAATGCCTGTACCAATGAAACCTGTACCAATGATTCCAACGTTGTAGATCGGTTGCATGTTCACGTTATTTTTCCTTTTGTTAATGGTGCGATTGGTTTTGCCAAGCTCCGCAGGATTGCAGGCAGCAGGGATACTATTTGTCAAATACTTCTGCGTCTCGAAGCCACTTGCCTGCCTGATCTTTGGCAGAGAGCCTAGGTTCACCCTCTAGTGCCCATGCGATCGCTAAGTCTGGATCGTCCCACCGCAGGCTGCGCTCGTGGGCAGGTGCATAAAAATCAGTGGTTTTATACAGCACCTCAGCATAGTCAGACACCACGACAAAGCCGTGCCCAAACCCTGCCGGAACCCAAAGCTGCTGCTTGTTTTGAGCGCTCAACCGCACCCCCACCCACTGACCAAAAAACCGCGATCGCTGCCGCAAATCGACCGCAACATCAAAAATTTCACCCACCACAGCCCTGACCAATTTGCCCTGAGGCTGCTGAATTTGATAGTGCAAGCCGCGCAGCACATTTTTTGCCGAACGAGAGTGATTGTCTTGCACGAAACGCTCAGAGATGCCCACCTTCTCTAGAAACGCTTGCTCGTTATAGCTTTCATAAAAGAAGCCTCGCTCATCGCCAAACACATGCGGCTCAAGAATCAGCACATCTGGAATTTCTGTTGGGATCACCTTCATCGCGGCTCAACCTCCAACCAATTGGGGAACTAGGCGTTCCATCATGGCGTGGTCTAGTGTGCGCTTTCTGGAAAGATTGACCGGATCATTGTTGCTGGCAAGGAGATCCATCAAATACTTACCATAAGTACTTTTGGCTAAAGGTTGAGCAAGCTGATACAGTTGCTCTGCGTCAATATAACCCTGAAGGTAAGCAATTTCTTCGACGCAGGCGACTTTGAGTCCTTGCCGATGTTCTAGCATTTGGATGAAGCTCGACGCTTGGTGTAGGTTTTCGTAGGTTCCCGTATCGAGCCAAGCAAACCCTCGACCCAACAACTCAACCTGAAGCTGACCCCGGTTTAGATATGCCCGGTTTAAGTCTGTGATTTCTAGCTCACCGCGAGGGGATGGGGTGAGGGTCGCTGCGATCGCAGATGCCTGAGCATCATAAAAATAAATGCCCGGAACTGCATAATTCGACTTTGGATGCACGGGCTTTTCTTCTAGGCTAATCGCCTGACCTACAGCATCAAACTCAACAACGCCATAATGTTGTGGCTCTGCTACTCGATAGCCAAACACTAACGCTCCGTCTTGAAGCTGAGCCGCACGCGCCAGAACATCGACAAAGCCATGACCGTAAAACAGATTATCGCCCAGCACAAGGCAGACCGGCTGATTACCGATAAAGTCTTGACCTAAAACCAGTGCTTGCGCCAAACCCTCAGGCTTGGGTTGTTCGATATAGCTAAACTCTAGCCCCCACTGGCTGCCATCGCCCAAAAGGTGCTCGAACAAGGGGCGATGAGCCGGAGTGGAGATGATTAAAATTTCTCGAATGCCTGCCAACATCAGCGTTGACAACGGATAGTAAATCATCGGCTTGTCATACACAAGCATCAGTTGCTTGCTCACCACTTGAGTTAGGGGATAAAGCCGAGTGCCAGAACCGCCTGCCAAAATAATGCCTTTCATAATTTGCTCCTTGATTGGGTAATTTAGGGTGGAGTCTCAACTGATGCTTGAAGGGGGGACTTAACGGCGCGATCGCAGTAGTTTTGCGTAATCCAGGATTGGTAAGCTCCCGATCGCACTTGCTCGATCCACCGAGCGTTGGCTAGATACCACTGCACTGTTTTGAGCAATCCGCTCTCAAAGCTTTCTGCGGGTTGCCATCCCAAATCGCGCTGAATTTTGCTGCAATCGATCGCATAGCGCCGATCGTGCCCCGGACGGTCTTGGATGAAGGTGATCAGGGACGAATGGTTGAAGTTGGGCTTCGGAGCGAGGTCATCTAAAATCGAGCAAATCTGCTCTACTACAGCTAGATTCGTCAACTCGTTGCGTCCACCAATGTTGTAAGTTTCACCAACTAGGCTGTGACGCAACACCCGCTCGATCGCATCACAGTGATCGCTCACATACAGCCAATCCCGCACGTTCTGCCCATCTCCGTAGATCGGTAGTGGTTTTCCGTCTAACGCGTTGAGAATTATCAGAGGAATGAGTTTTTCGGGAAATTGCCGAGGTCCATAATTGTTGGAACAATGGGTGGTGAGGGTTGGTAAGCCGTAGGTATGGTGATAGGCTCGCACCAAATGATCTGATCCGGCTTTCGAGGCGGCATAGGGGCTGTTGGGCGCGTAGGGCGTGTCTTCTCGAAAGGCTGGATCAGTCGGATTGAGCGAGCCATACACCTCATCGGTTGAAACATGCAGAAAGCGAAACTGGGCTTTGCGCTCTACGGCAAGCTGTTCCCAGTACACTCTGCTCGCTTCTAACAGATGGAACGTTCCGACGACATTCGTTTGAATGAAGTCTTGGGGGCTAAGGATCGATCGATCGACGTGGCTTTCTGCGGCAAAATTGAGAATGGCATCCGGCTGATACTGATTGAGCAGGGTACGAACTAAGTTTGGATCGCCAATATCCCCTTGCACAAACTGGTAGCCAGCGTCGTCAGATAATGAGGCTAAGGTTTGAGGATGACTGGCGTAGGTGAGCTTGTCTAGATTGATGACGGTTGCCCAGTCTTCTCGTCTCGCCTTGAGAATGAAGTTAGAGCCAATAAATCCGGTTCCGCCTGTAACCAAATATGTTTGCATGAGAGCTACCTAACGTTGATCTTCATAACTTGATGTCTTCGACTTTGACATGGTGAATAATTTGGCTGTGAATGATTTGGCTGTGAATGTCGGACTACGGCAAGCTGCGATCGCTAACCTCTAGCAATGCTTGACTCCCGCTTTAAAGTTCTTTGCAATGAGACAAAACTACGGAGAATAACCTTTGCTGTGACCAGAAACCCTCTTCTGTAAACTGGGGCGGCTCCCGGTAACGAGAAGCCTACATAACCGCGCTTTTAATCTGAGGCAACACCGGCTCGTACCGAACATCAACGCCTTCTTTACGGAACATCTCAAGGCAGCCCTTGAGTGCTACGTCATAGGAACATTCTTCGGTGACAAACTTCTCGCCAACTTCGCCGCAACGGTGACGAAGAGCTTCATCCTGGCTCATGGTTCTGATTGCCTCGACCCAGCCTTGCACATCACCTGCCTCAACGCGGGGTGTTTCATAGTTTGCCGGTAGATATTCTTCTACTGAAACAGAGCGGGTTGAAATGCAAGCTTTGCGGCAGAGCATTGCCCAAAATAGAGTCATCAACCCACAAGCCGTATCTTCAGCTTCTAAGGGCATGACCATAAATTGGCAATGCTTGACAATATTCATCGCGTCGGTCATGGGAATTTGATACAGTGCGGTGAGATTCGCCGGAATCGTGACCCCTGCAAGATTGTAAGGATAGGAAACGGTGACGAAATTGAGGTCTGGCATCTGGGCGATCGCTTTCACCAAGGTGGGATAGTCTCGACCATCTTTGCCAACTGCACAAATGTACGTTCCAGAAAATTTGGGTGGCTCGTTTTCCATGTCTGGTTCTGATGCCCGAATCGCCCATCGGACGAACTCGAAGCGCTCAAGGGGAATGCCAAAGTAGTGAGAATACTGGTGCCGTTCAAATTCGGAGTAGACAGCAAACCGCTGCACTCGTGAATAAGCCCACTTCATCACCCGAAAGCGCAAGCCTGTTGGCAATCCATCAAAGTGAAAAGCGTAGGCAATGAGCGGCATTTTTGCCCCAAGTAGACGCATTGCGATCGCTGCCCAAAAGGCATCTCGCTGACACTGCACCACTACGAGGTCAGCCCGTTCTCGCATCGCTTGTTTGACGCATCGAAAAACTCCTGTGATTCGGGATAGGTTTGGTCGGGTTATGAGCCGTTCTAGTAGTGACTGGGGTTTTGCATAGTGAAATAGCCATCGAACCTGATGTTGTGTTTCTGGCTCAATCCAGCGCCAATCTGAACTGTGCAAACTCGTAAACACTGAAATGGTATAACCTGCTACCATAAATCTCCAACATATTTTCTGAAGAACACAGTGAATAATTCACTACTTCCGGAGACTATCGCATTCCGCAAATTTACCTGACAAGCTAAAAGGTAAAACTACTGAAAAGCTTGACTATTGTGAAGGAAAAGTAAAACAAAACTTTTTCACTTAGCTTGCAACTTATGAGAGGTTTAAATAAGCTAAAAAGATTGATAGAAAATTTAAGTAATATTGCTTAAGGAAAATGCTGATGAGATCGTCCCATACTGATGCTGTGTTCGTGCAACGTCAGTACTATTACGGTTCTTATGCCAAAAGACATCAGTGCTCGGTGAAAACCCAGGGCAATGGCTCAGCGATTTAGCAAGCCGCAGCCCTCGATTAGATCGCAGGAAAAGTACGCAGTTACTGCGATCGCTTCAGCGGTGTAGGGATGCTCAAGCGATTTCAGCAAAATGCGTCAAAATATTTATCAATTTATTGCCCTTATCCAAGAGCTTGGGACTGCTAGCGATCGCAGCGCTTTAACTGAACTTCGTTTTTAGCGATCGCGCCTTGTCTAATCCTGAGTCTTTTCGTTCCGCGCTGCCTTCCAAGCATCCGTCAGTCGCCCAAGATTGGTTGAAAACTCTTTAGCCCCCAGTAAACTACCAGGGTGCTCTTCATCCCACGATGCAGACAGGAAACCATAGGATAGACCGATGACCCCCAACCCAAAAAATCCTAGGCTGACTAGCAAAACGGCTGAATTTGGCAGTTTGAATAATCCCTTCGTCACGATAAAATAACTCACCACAAACGTGAGCATTCCAAGACTCGTGGGAATGCCACAAAAAAACGCCATGCGCCCTGCCATTCTGCGGCTGACCACATCGGGAATTTGCAGTCCTTCTTTTCGTGGGGCGGGGCGCTCTTTTCTCGGTGCCGATGCAGCAGGTTTGGCAGAATTACGCGCTCCGCCAATCGCAGGGGGCTTGGCGGGGCTGGCGTCTTTCTTGCGAGTTGGCTCAAAAGGTAAGCGATCGCGCGAACTGGGTGAGGCTGACCCTGGCGGATCTTGCCCTTGCAAATCGTCGCTTTCAGATGCTTTGGGTTCGGAGGACATAGGAAAATAACCTAACCGCGAATACCAAGACGACCAATCAGGGCGCGATACTTGGAGGGATCTTCTTTCATTACGTATGCCAGCAGCCGCTTCCGCCGACCGATGAGCTTTAGCAAACCAGCGCGGGAGGAGTGGTCTTTTTTGTTGGTTCTGAGATGTAGGCTGAGTTTGTTGATGCGTTCGGTTAGCATCGCCACCTGGACATCAGCAGAACCAGTGTCGGTTTCGTGAACCTGGTAGTCGGAGATGATTTCTTGTTTGCGCTCTTGCAGCAGTGCCATTGGGATGAGTCGTCCTATCGTGGTAATGATTACGCCAGTTTATAATGTTATCACAGGGGTCTAGAGAATGAACACCTGAGTTGAGAGATGGCAGGGCGATCTCTTCGAGTTACCCGCAAGCGATTATGTTGAAAGTCAAGAATCAAATAGAAGTCAGATGAATCAGAGAAAGTAACACT
>NZ_WVIE01000033.1 GCF_010091945.1 Myxacorys almedinensis A | reverse complement strand
GGTAATTTCAGATGGATGAGAAGTTAGCACTTTCACCCTATCTGTTTTGCCCCTTCCTTATCCCGAACTCAGGTTAACTTATTATCGCTGGCTAGTTTTTTCCACAAGCAAGTTAGGTGGTGGGGGACGACATGTGAAAAGTCGTCTCGCTAATTTTTACGCTCTCATCTGGCTCTACACGCTTTAAAATAAAGTGCATTCAACTGGCTACGGCACTCTACCATTGGCAGTGCTTTACAAGGACGATTAATGACTTCCAGCCTTTCGACTCCAGAGGACTCTCGCCATGCAATCCCCTTTAGAGGGAACAGCGAAGCACCTGCCCCTGAATTTGTCTCGCTAGAGCAAGCCCTCAAACATTATTTTGGCTACGATAGCTTTCGTCCGGGTCAGCGTGAGGTGATTGAGCAGGCGTTAAACAACCGCGATCAGCTAGTAATCATGCCAACTGGGGGCGGCAAGTCACTGTGTTTTCAGCTTCCCGCATTGCTGAGACCCGGCTTAATGATTGTGGTCTCTCCCTTGATTGCGCTGATGCAAGATCAGGTAGACCTGTTGCGTGATAACGGGATTGCCGCCACGTTTTTAAACAGCAGCCTAACGGTAGAAGAACGGCGATCGCGGGGTCGAGCGGTGATGGAAGGGCGGATCAAGCTGCTCTACGTTGCGCCCGAACGGTTGCTTAGCGAAGATTTTATCAATGCTGTTTTGCCGCATATCCGCGATCGCGTGGGCATTTCGTCGATCACGATTGATGAGGCGCATTGCGTTTCGGAATGGGGACATGATTTTCGCCCTGAATATCGGCAGTTGTCTTGCCTGCGATCGCACTGCCCAACAGTTCCTATTATGGGGCTAACGGCAACCGCCACTGAGCGAGTCCGCGACGATATTATCAAGCAACTTCAGTTACGAGAACCCACTGTTCTTGTGTCAAGTTTTAATCGCCCAAACTTATATTATGAAGTGCGTCCGAAAGGAAAGACAGCCTATCAAGAATTAGTCAAACAAATTAAAGATACACCGGGGGCAGGAATTGTCTACTGCCTCAGCCGTAAAAAGGTTGATGAACTAGCAGCAAAGCTAAGGCATGAAGGAATTGCAGCGCTTCCCTATCATGCTGGGCTAAATGCAGAAACCCGAACAGAAAATCAAAGGCGATTTATTCGAGATGATGTGCGAGTGATTGTGGCTACGGTTGCGTTTGGAATGGGAATCAACAAGCCCGATGTTAGATTTGTGATTCATTACGATATTGCTAAAAATATTGAAGGATATTATCAAGAATCAGGTCGAGCCGGACGAGATAGTGAACCCGCCCAATGCACGTTATATTACAGTCTTGCAGACATTAAAACGATCGAATATATTATCAACCAGAAAGTTGACCCAACTACCGGAGAGCCACTGGAAGAAGAGCAGCGCAAATCAATGCAGCAATTGCGCCGAATGATCAACTATGCAGAAGCCACCGATTGTCGGCGGACGATTCAGTTGTCTTATTTTGGGGAAGAGTTTCCAGGACAGTGCAACAATTGTGATAACTGCAAATATCCCAAACCGACGGAAGATTGGACGGTGGAGGCGCAGAAATTTCTGTCGTGTGTGGCGCGTTTTGCCCAGAAAAATCAGCAGTTTGGGATTGGCTACACCATCGATGTGCTGCGTGGTTCGCGGGCAGAGCGAATTTTGAAAAATGGGCACGACCAGCTTTCAACCTATGGAATTGGGCGCGATCGCACCCCCGACGACTGGAGACTTTTAGCGCGATCGCTGGTTCACCAACGCCTGATCGATGAAGCAACCGATGGTTACTCAGTCCTACTGTTGAATGAGTTAAGTTGGGAGATCTTACGCGGTCAACGAACGGTTCAGATTGCTGTAGACAAACTTAAGCCAACGCCAATTGCAACGGAAACGCTACCATCAGATACAGAAGAATCGGAAGAACTGTTCAATCGTTTACAACACTTACGCAAACGCCTAGCTGATGAACAATCGGTGCCACCCTATGTTGTTTTCTCGAATGCAAGTTTGCGGCTCATGGCGCAGCGGCAACCTCAAAATCGCGATCAGTTTCTGGCAATTTCAGGGGTGGGTACGCGCAAAGTTGCCCAGTATGGCGATGCCTTTTTGGCGGAAATCCGAGCGTTTCGCGAAGAAAAAGGGCTGACTGTTCAACCCGATTCCGCTCCGGCTCCAAGGGTGATCAAGCTCGATGCTCCGGTGGTTTTGCCCAGTGCCGACGAAGCAACCTATACTCAACTCTATACGCTCGAACTGTTTCAGCAAGGCACAAAACCTGCTGACATTGCAGAGCAGAGAACCCTGCGCTTGACCACGGTGATGACGCATCTTGCTGACCTTGTAAGTATGGGCTACGCGGTTGATCTTGATCGTTTAGTGCCCCGCGATCGCCAGCAGAAAATTATCGACGCCATTCAAACGGTGGGGGATGGATCGCTGACAGATATTCGCGCCGCCTTGGGTGAGGGCTATGGCTGGGACGAGATTAAACTAACGAGAGCGTGGCATCAAAAAAATAATTTGTAGCCAAAAGATTGGGTTAAAGTGGCTCTCAGCGCACTTGTTCTCAGCGCACTTGTATAGTGTGCCTCTATCGCCGCTACTTTAACTAACCTGACGTACGAATTATGTTGCTGCCCGTTCTATCTGCGATGAGCACTTTTGTTGCACCTGCTTCTGCAAAAGCCATCCCCGCTCCTCTCGCCATTCACCAGATTGCAGAACCCATCGCCCTTTCCCCTGCGGCAACAGATGCCCCGATGACGATTGGCAATTTGCTGCCTGATAGTGCGATCGCAGTTATTTTGATCGATACCACTGCCGCAAAATGGGAAGCGCTCAGCCGATTTGGCATCTTTCCCAAAGACTTTTCGTTCCCTGGGGCACTCTATCCGACGCCATTAAAAGTAGATTTTTATACTGATGTTCGCCCTTGGCTCGGTGGCTCCATTGCCTACGTCTATCTTCCCGCACCGCAGCCTCAACTGACAACCGTTGCCATGGTCAAAGATGCTGCTCCCATTGCTCGGTTTCTCGATCAGGTCAAAGCTTCTCGGGTAAAACCTGCCAAAGAGCGACAATATAAAGGAGTCACACTTTTAGAATGGGAGCCTGAAAATCCGCTAGATATTTTAGATCAAGACCAGAAAGCCCCTCTGGTCATGCCTGCGCCGCAGTTGTCTATCAAAGCGCACCCCGATCTTAAAAAACCTGTAGACATTCCCCTTCGTCCGCGCTCAGCCCCATCGTCAGACGTACCACCCAATTCGCCCTTTGCCCCTAAAGGTCTCGCGATCGCAGTGCTGCCCAACCACATCATTAGCTCACCATCGGTGGAAGCAGTGCAACAGGTGATCGACGCGCAGTTGACTAACGCTGTATTAGCTAATCTGCCTACATTTCAACGCACCCTAGCGCGATCGCAGGCTGCCAAGTCGCTGATCGTGGCATACGGGGATTATGAAAAATCTTTCTCAGCCATTCTTGCCTACGATATCGAGCAACTCCAGAAGCTTGCCCCTGGGATCACTCTGCCTCAATTTCCTGAAAAACTGTCGGGGAAGGAGAGTTACGAGTCGGTCGATGGCTTCGTTTGGGCAGAACCAGACGGGCTGCATCTGCAATTTGGAGCCAACTTAAAAACCCCGCTTCCGGCGATCGCTACCAGAGAGCTTGCCAACCCAAATCAAATTTTGGAGCAGCTTCCTGGCACAAATTATATGGTCGCTAACAGCCGAGGACTTGCGACAATTTGGAAATTGCTGACGTTGGCGATTGAAACTCAGCCGATGCTCAAGCCCAAGCTAGCTCAGTTTCGCCAACTCAGCCAAACCACGATTGGACTGGACGATCGCGACATTTTTCCCTGGATGGATGGCGAATATGCCACGTTTGCCTACCCTACCCGCCAAGGCTTTTTGCCCGCGACGGGGCTAAATCTAGATGTCGGGTTTGGCTTGATGGTGCAAACGAGCGATCGCGCGGCGGCAGAAGTTGCCCTCACCAAGCTTGATCGCTTTGCTCAACAGAAATTTGGCAGCCCCTTTGTGAATGCCCAGCCTAGCTTTACCAGTTGGGATGCCCCGATCAGCGGAACCAAGAAAAGTGTGTTTGCTCATGGCTGGGTCAAGCCCGATACGCTGGTGCTGTTGGGTGGCGGCGGGGCGCTCTCTGAGGTGACGGTCAAACCCAACCAAACTTTGCGGCAATCGGCGAACTTCAAAGCCGCGATCGCGCCCCTTCCAACCGAGAACTTTGGCTACTCCTATGTCAATGGGGGCGCAGTTTTAAGCTTGGTGAACAACTCCATTTTGCCGATGTTTCTAGGTACAAATTCGGCTCCTTATTTAGACGAACTCAAAGCCTCGTTAGGCAGCATTCGTAGCCTGAGCGGAACGACGTCCCTTAATGCCCAACGCTTTCAGACGGATGGTTTTATGGCGCTAGCTACCACTCGCCCTGAGCCAATCTCACTGCGCGAACCGGAGGAACCCTCGGTTTCTTCGGAGTCGCGCAAACTCACGATTGGCTCCGCCACGCCCCAAGGGCTTGCAGATTCCACTCAAGCCATTCAACTTCATCCTAAAACTACCGCTGCCTATCTCGGTCGGGCTAGAGTTGATGCAGAACAAGCAGAACAAGCGGCGTTAATGGATTTAGATCAAGCCATTCAAGCTGATCCGGCTGCGGCAGGAGTCTATACGCTCCGGGCAAATCTTCGGGCTAGGCTGGAAGAGTATGAAGGTGCGATCGCAGATGCGGATCACGCGATTCGGCAAGATAAATTTGATCGGGATGCTTATAATATTCGCTGTTATGCTCGTGCCCGTGGATTGAAAGACTTCAAAGCAGCATTGCCTGACTGCGAAACAGCGATCGCCCTTGATTCAAAATCGCCTGCACATTACACCAGTCGCTGCTATGTCCGAGCAGGGTTGAAGGACGAGCAAGCACTGGAAGACTGCGAGCAAGCGCTTAATCTCGATCCAGACTATGACTACAATTATGAAGATCGAGGGCTGGCAAAAGCGCTATTGGGAGATAAAAAAGGCGCGCTAGAAGATTTACAAAGGGTTTTAGGTGTTGCTAGACAACGGGGCGATGCTGTTGCTGAAAAACGGATCGAAAAGGCAATCCAAATGATAAGCAATGCATCGTAGTTTGATTAATGACGGATGGGCAGCAGATCTAGCAGCGGTAGCAGATGAACATCTCTTGCTCATCCGCTACAACTCAAATTTCAGCCTGGCAACAAACGATTTAACGACGCACTAGTTTTCGATCTTTACCCCTTTCCAAAACGCAATATAGCCTTCAATATTTTTTGCTGCCTCTTTTGCTGTTGGGTAATACCACGCCGCATCTTTGTTGACTTGCCCATCTACGACCACATCGTAGTAACTTGCCGTGCCTTTCCACGGACAAGCCGTGTGCGTGTTGCTCTCCTGAAAGTACTCGCGCTGAATGGCACTAGGCGGAAAATATTGATTTCCCTCTACCACTTCGCACTGATCACTTTCTGCTAAAACTGCACCATTCCAAGTCGCTTTTGGCATTGTCCCATTCCCTTCTTCTCAAAGTCTATCTAGAAGAAGACTAACGAATTTCAATCCCGGTTTGCAACTCAAATCGGCAGCACCTCAGAGGAAATGATGCTTTTTAAGGCAATGCGATCGCAGCATTTCTGATAGGGCATTGCCTTGCAAGCTTATTCTCCTTGCGGCACATAGCACATTTGGTCACTCCAACGAAACACTTCCGTTGCGTCGCACTCTGTTTGCTCTTGGGTTGAATTTGGACTGTCTAAAATGATACGAGCAGTAGCAACTGTTCCAAAAAATGCTATTCCGAGCAGGATCGTCACCCACCAAATGCTATTTGATCTTGAAATACCAGTTGGTCTCAAAACACGATTGAGTCTCGCTTGCATAGAAAACCACCACATTTCACAAACTAGTTAAATTGTTCTCTAGCACCCTGCTTCACACACTTTGTTGACGGGCTGTACTCAATGTATTCTGCCCAGTTTTCTAGCCAATTTTTGCTAAGTACGAACCAGTTTATGTCTAATTTATTACGCAAAAACTAGAGATAAATTGCAAGTATTTACTGAGTTAGTTTTATGCAGATGAAAGCTTAACCAACGTAGTGTGCGAAGGTTTGTAGAAAATTTGGCTCAGCAGAACCCTCTTCAGACACAATAGATTCTGTCCCCTAGTCCTGTTTCTGCACCGAGACACAAAATAGGGTTGAAGTTAAGTCATCATTTTAGGAGCTTGTGCCATGAGCCACGCCACCCATGCCCCCGCCAATGTTCCAACCCTGGAGCAATCCCCCTACACTCGGGTAAAATCGCTGCCTGACATGTGGGCGATCGCAGCGCAGCGGTTTGCCACGGTAACGGCAGTTCATGATCCGCACAGCACCCCAGAGGTGAAATTGACCTATGCTGAGCTACACGAGCAAATGCAACACTTTGCTTCTGGGTTGCAAGCGTTGGGCGTTCTGGCGCTCTCTTCAGAAGACATCCCCCCTCGAATCGCTCTCTTTTCTGATAACTGCCCACGCTGGTTGGTTGCGGATCAGGGCATCATGCGATCGGGCGCGATGGATGTAGTGCGTGGCGCACAGGCAGACCGAGACGAATTGCTGTATATCTTGCAACATAGTGACGCGATCGCACTGGTCGTTCAAGATCTGGAATTGCTGAGAAAACTGCGCCCCCATTTGGATCAGCTTCCACTTCAGTTCGTGATTTTGCTCTCTGACGAAACGCCGCCCGATGACGGTCTGAAAACCCTGGCGTTTAATCACGTTCTAGAACTGGGAAAAACATCTGCTCTGCGCCCTGTTCACCCGTCCCGCGACACGCTAGCTACCTTGATGTACACCTCCGGAACTAGCGGAATGCCCAAAGGAGTGATGCTGACCCATGGTAATTTTTTATACCAGGTTTCGGCAGCAGCAACGGTAGTGCAACCCCAAGCCGGAGAACGGGTTCTTAGCATTCTTCCGATCTGGCACTGCTATGAGCGAGCGTTTGAATATTTCATTTTCTCAAATGGTTGCACTCAGATCTACACCAATATTCGCTTTGTCAAAAAAGATTTAAAGGACTTTAAGCCTCATTATATGGTTGGTGTGCCCCGTCTATGGGAGTCGATTTACGAAGGCATTCAAAAACAATTTCGGGAGCAACCGGAGAAAAAGCAAAAGTTGGTTGAGTTCTTTTTAAAGAACAGTCAGCGATATATCAAAGCGCAGCGAACAGCCACCGGATTGGATTTGGATCATTTGGATGCGTCGGCGACAACCCGTGCGATCGCAGCCCTCAAAGCTGCACCCCTAGAACTAATCCATCAGTTGGGCGACAAATTGGTTTATCGAAAAATCCGCGAAGGCGTCGGCGGTAGTTTGAAATTTGTCGTTAGTGGCGGCGGCTCGATCGCCGATCATCTCGAAGATTTTTTTGAAATCGTTGGTATTGATATTTTGGGCGGCTACGGCTTAACCGAAACGGCTCCGATTACCCATGCCCGCCGCACTTGGCGCAATGTACGGGGGGCAGATGGTGAGCCGCTCCCCACCACCGAAACGCGCGTTGTTGATCCCGAAACGCGCCAAGCCCTGCCGGTGGGTGAGCGCGGGTTGATTCTGATTCGGGGTCAGCAAGTGATGAAGGGCTACTACAAAAATCCTGAGGCAACCGCAAAAGCGCTCGACGCCGACGGCTGGTTGGATACGGGCGATCTTGGCATGGTGACGCCCTACAACGATCTGGTGATTACCGGACGGGCGAAAGATACGATCGTGCTGACCAACGGCGAAAACATTGAACCGCAACCGATCGAAGATGCCTGCCTTAGAAGCGCCTACATCGATCAGATTATGCTGGTCGGGCAAGATCAAAAAGTTCTCGGTGCGCTGGTTGTGCCAAATCTGGAAACCTTAGAAAAATGGTCTGCCACCCCAGGCAACCTCGATCTCAACAGCGCGGCAGTGCAAGAGCTTTATCGGCAAGAATTGACCCGACTGGTGAAAGAGCGCCCTGGCTACCGAGCCGACGATCGCATCGGACCGTTCCGCCTACTTACAGAACCGTTTACCATCGACAATAACCTCCTCACCCACACCCTGAAGATTCGTCGTAACGTTGTGATGGATCGCTACCAGGGTATGATTAACGAGATGTTTTCATCGTAGACCGGGAACCAGGGAACCCCCCTCCCAACGTCCTTACTCTTGAACTGCATATGGAAGTTTCTAAATCTCATCTGCTGCTACAGCGCAATGTCAATGTTAAAGCGATCGTGACTCCTCGGTGGAAAGACGAAGCGCAACAGCAACTCCAAGGTCAACTCAATCAGTTGGATGGTCAACTGCAACAGTTGGATATGCAGCTTCAACAAGTTCTCTCTGAAGTTCAACGGCAAGGCATTCAACCGCCTGGTCCTGATGCCATCCAGCAAATGGAAGGGATCAAAATGCAGTTTAACCAGCGCAAAAGCGAACTGCTAGAGCAAAAAAACCAAATTCTGCAACAACTCCAGCAGGTGCAGATGTTGGATCTAGATCAGGAAGTTGTGCAAGCCCAGATTGGCAGCGTCTTTCGGGTTGAGCCGGGAGATAATTTAATCTCGAAAATGGATGTCGAGATTGTGCTGCGCGATGGCATTGTTGAAGAGATTCGTGGCGATGTATAGATGAGATTGCCTGAGCCTAATTGGGTGAGATTGGGGGCGCGCCGTTCCCTAGAAAATTGTGCTAAGTCTCCAGGTTTAACCTGTTTTTTCTAGTGGTCTGTCAAGATTGAAATGATGGACTGGGAATCGATGAGTGGATGGGTAATACCAAATTGATTGTTCACTGCGACAGATCCTCGACCCCCCTGCCTACGGCATCCCCCCTGGGTCAAGAGAGACTTTCCGGCTCCTCTCCTGACTCAGGAGGGGTTGGGGGGAGGTCGCACATCTGTAGCATTTACAGATTAATTTGGTATAACATCTCCATCTACCTCTCACCCCTCTCACCCCTCTACCCATCATCGGTTCAAAGTCTATCTGTAGTCTGTGGTTCAAATTCGCGACCCCGATCCGATAGAATTTGATCTGCGAAAGGCGGAGCTACGTTGTGGTTTCCACCGCTCCCTATAGATCCTAAATTCTGAGCAACTCCCATGATTCATGAGATTTTCATGCCCGCCCTGAGTTCCACCATGACCGAAGGAAAGATTGTTTCTTGGGTTAAGTCTCCGGGTGACAAAGTTGAAAAAGGCGAAACCGTGGTGGTGGTGGAGTCGGATAAAGCCGATATGGACGTGGAGTCGTTTTACGACGGAATTTTGGCAGCGATCGTGACTCCGGCAGGAGAATCGGCTCTGGTCGGATCTGCGATCGCGCTGCTGGCAGAAACGGAAGCGGAACTTAGTGCAGCGCAGCAACAAGCCACAAACGGCGGCGGTGCAACCCCTCCGGCGGCGACCCAGCAATCGGCAGCGACTGAGGCACAGGTTGCCGTCGCTGAAACGGCAGCGATCGCAGCAAATGGCAATGCCTCCGCTCCGAAAAATGGTCGAATTGTGGCGTCTCCCCGTGCTCGTAAACTCGCGAAAGAGTTCAAAGTCGATTTGGCAACCCTAACGGGTAGCGGGCCTCACGGGCGGATTGTGGCAGAAGATATTGAATCGGCAGCCGGTAAATCCCCTGCTCCTGCTGTCGCCCCGACGGTAGCGACAACTGCTGCCCCTGTAGCCCCTGCACCGACCCCTACTCCTCGTCCTGCGCCTGCCTCGGTTCCGGTTGCTGCCCAAGCCGGGCACACTCAGCCAATGACCACTCTCCAAAATGCAGTGGTTCGTAACATGATGGCAAGTTTGGATGTTCCAACCTTTCATGTTGCCTATACCATCACCACTGACAACTTAGACAAGCTGTATAAGCAAATCAAGTCTAAAGGGGTAACGATGACGGCGCTATTGGCAAAAGCAGTTGCGGTAACGTTGCAAAAACACCCGCTACTCTATGCCAGCTATGTGAACCAAGGCACTCATTTCAATACTAATATTAACGTTGCTGTTGCTGTTGCTATGGATGATGGCGGCTTGATTACGCCCGTGCTTCAGCAGGCAGATACGCTAGATATTTATTCGCTCTCTCGCAACTGGAAAGATCTGGTTGATCGCGCTCGTGCCAAGCAACTCCAGCCCGACGAATATAGTTCAGGAACCTTCACAATTTCCAATTTAGGCATGTTTGGGGTCAGTTCGTTTGATGCGATTTTGCCTCCAGGACAAGGCTCTATTTTGGCAGTGGGTGGATCGAGTCCGCAGGTTGTGGCAACGAGTGATGGTCTGTTGGGTGTACGTCGGCAGATGCAGGTAAACATCACCTGCGATCACCGAATCATTTATGGTGCTCATGCGGCGGCGTTCTTAAAAGATCTCGCGAAATTGATCGAAACTAATCCTGAATCGCTGACGATGTGATGAATTTCTTTGACTAAAGCTGGGGTGTGGCGAGGCTCAGCAGTGGTTAGGTACGAGGCTCAGCAGTGGTTAGGTAAAGGTGTTGTAACCCCTGGGTCGAAGGGTATGCACTAAAATTAAGGCAGTGAATCACCTTATCGGCAAAATCGGGATAGGTTTATGAATTCTGATTCAGTTGTTCAACTGTTGCAACGAGGATTTCGGGTCACGCTTGGGGCAACGACTGCTCTGGTCGAAATTCTTCAAGATCCGCAAAAGCGAGATGCGAATTTAACCAAACTGAGGCTAGAACTGGGCGAGCTAACTCAAGAGTGGGCAACCAAAGGCGAAATGACAGAACGCGAAGCCCGAATCTATGTAGATAGTTTCATGGCTCAACGGCGCGGAACCGAGGTTCCAACGACGCTGACGACAACGGCAACCGAGGTACCGCCAACGTCTACAGAGGTGCAGTTGGAATTGCAAGAGTTAACCGCGCAGTTGTCTGCTATTCGGGCTGAGGTCGAACGATTGAAGAATCAGGAACAGTCTTAGTGGGCTGTTCTGCATGTTCTTGAGCGATCGCTACCCCTAACCCCCTACCCTCAACCCTCACCGATGATTGAATGATGAAGTTCATTGGCGTTGATTTGGGCTGGAGTTCAAATCCGAGTGGGGTATGTTGCTTAGCCTTGCAGGGCATGCAGTTAGAACTGGTGGATTTGCGGCGAGAGAGTTCGTTTGCGGAGGTTTTGGCGTGGATCGATCGCCAGGTTGGTGCGACGGATGCCGCTATGATTGCGATCGATGCTCCGACGCTCATTCCTAACCAAACGGGCATGCGATCGCCGGATCGGTTGGCTCACAAAATATTTGGGCGCTACCATGCAGGCTGTTATCCGGCTAATTTGGGGTTGCCCTTTGCAGAGCGAACGGTGGGATTTGGTTTAAGTTTGGAAGCGCGTAACTTTGAACATGCGCCGGAGATTTTGCCTCAAACGTTGGGGCGTTATCAGATCGAAGTTTTTCCGCATCCGGCGATGGTTCATCTCTTTGGGCTAGAGCGGATCATCAAGTATAAGAAGGGAACGGTGAGCGATCGCAGGTCTGGGCTAGCGATTTTGCGTCAGCATATTCTCGAGGATTTGCCGAAGTTAGAGCCGAGATTGGATCTCAAGATATTACCTGAAGTGCCGCTCAGAGGAGTAGCAATCAAAGCATTGGAAGATCAGCTTGACAGTATTATTTGTGCGTATGTTGCGGCTCACTGGTGGTATTGGGGGTTGGAGAAAAATTTGGTTTTGGGCGATCGCGAGGAAGGCTATATCGTGGTTCCGGCTCCGTTTGCTGCTAGCATCTGAGTTGGTACATCCGATTCTCTTAAACCCCTTGTTGCTGTCTGAATCAACAGGGTGTCAAACTTTTGGGCTGGTAACACTTTTCCCATCGCCAAGTCTTCTAAAGTTTTGTTGGGCAAGTGTAATTGCAGGTACATTAAGAAAAAGAAAATCTAAATAATGTTATATGAATTCTGCCGTTAGCCTCCTGCACGCCACCTCCTACGATCTCACCCACCTGCGCGCCTCCCTCGAAACCCTCTTAGCCCCCCTGGGCGGCATGTCAGCCTTCGTCAAACCCGGCGATCGCGTCTTACTCAAACCCAACCTCCTCACCGGAGCGCGACCCACCAAAGAATGCGTCACCCGCCCCGAAATTGTCTACTGCGTCACCCAACTGGTCAGAGAAGCAGGCGGAGAACCTTTCTTAGGAGACAGCCCCGCCTTTGGAAGCGCCCTTGGAGTTGCCAAAGCCAACGGCTATCTTCCCCTGATCGAAGCCTTGAAATTACCGATCGTGGAGATGAAAGGCAAACGCTATGAAACCGTGAGCGCCGACTTTAACCACTTGCTGCTCTCGAAAGAAGCGATGGAAGCTGATGTGGTGATCAATCTGCCCAAGGTTAAGTCTCATATGCAGCTAACCCTGACACTCGGCACAAAAAATTTATTTGGCTGCGTTCCGGGCAAGATGAAAGCCTGGTGGCACCTGGAAGCAGGCAAAGATCGAGAACGCTTTGGCAGAATGCTGGTGGAAACGGCTCGCGCGATCGCTCCTGATCTGACTATCCTCGATGGCATTATTGGGCACGAAGGGAACGGACCTAGCGGCGGTGAACCCAAAGCACTCGGCGTCTTGGGAGCCTCAACCCATGTTTTTGCTCTTGATCGGGCAGTGGTTGAAATTTTGGGAGCCGACCCAGCCTCTATCCCCACGATCGTGGCAAGTCAGCAGTTGGGGCTATGTCCAGAAGTGGCAGAGATCGAATTTCCCCACCTGCGCCCCGAAGACCTTGCGATCGCAGACTGGAAACTGCCAGATACCCTGATGCCCATCGACTTTGGAGCGCCCCGTGTCCTAAAATCCACCTTCAAACATCTATACATTCGCTTCATCAAAGAGCCAATAGCAGCCTACCGCTAGAGAAATCTAAATTAAACATTACGAATTATAGCCACAGCCAGAATGTCCTCTAATCTTGTTAAGTATCAATGCAATCGAGCACGGCTTTACCCGTTAATTCTTTTTTGATTGAGAGAAGAGCGCATCCAAGTGCGAGAAGTAGCCAGATAGAAAACATCAAGATGTTTCGCTCTCTGCTTGGAGCAAGGAGCTACGGGTAGGGCACTCCAACGCTGCTTTACAAATTTCATCTCGCGCTAGACATAACGCTGCTGGCACTTAGGATCTAACTCGCCTGAGGGGTTTCTGAGGCTCACGTCAAGTTATAAGTCTGTTGATTAAGTGTTTCGTAACTCTTGTGTCATCTTGTATGATCTCGGCGCAGGCATTGAAGAGTTTCAGTATGGTGAGAGGAGAAATCACTCAACCCACAACCTGTGTGCAATCTTCTATGCCTCCCCTCATGATTCGTCAACTTTGGTCACTCGTCGAGACAACCCAAGCCACAACCCTGGTTAACCTAGACGATTCAAGCCTAGTCCAGTGGTTGCTCAATCTTTTCGGCGATCAGCAAGCCCTTGATGCTGAAGAGAGCAATCTTTTGGCTAACTATATCCACACGAGAATCTCCCTCATTCGCGATTTAGCCTACGATCGCATCGCGACCTAATCTGTTGCTAATGTTCTAGACGCTAATGCTACTGTTTGTTTGCCAAATACCCCTGTATCAAGAAATCTGTCCCGATCGCTTCGATGGCAACTCGCGTTAACGACAAAGCTTGAGTCATTTCGGTTAAGCCCAACTCGCCGACCGGGGAAGCGGCATCGTTTCCGCCAATAATTTTAGGGGCAATGAATGCCCACACCTTTTGGACACACTGATCTGCGATCGCACGGGCTGCCAATGTGCCACCACACTCCCAAAGCACCGTATTCAAGCCGCGATCGTATAACTGAGCCATCACTTCAGCCGGGGTTAATGCCGCCAGTTGGATTACATCTACACCTTGATCCAACAGGCGGTGCTGCATTGCTAGATTTCCATCTGAGCCAGTAAACACCACAGTTGGGGCAATATCCAAATTCCACAAATGCGCCGTTGGCGGCAAGTCGAGGGTGCGACTCATCACAACCCGCAGCGGCGTGTGCTGAGCAACGCCATGCGTTGTTAAAAAAGGATTGTCTTTGCGAACCGTGTTGCCCCCCACCACGATCGCATCACAGCGCGATCGCAACTGATGCACTTCCTGTCTTGCTGCGGTTCCCGTCACCCAACTGCTATGCCCAGTCGTTGCCGCAATTTTGCCATCTAAGGTCATCGCATACTTGAGAATGCCAAACGGGCGATGATGCACAATGCGATGCACAAACGCTTCGTTTAGGGTTTGGCAGTCGGCAGCTTCTATGCCAACCGTGACCTCAATTCCGGCGTCTCGAAGTTTCGCGATGCCTTGCCCCGCCACCTGAGGATTGGGATCTACCATACCAATCACCACTCGCCCGATGCCTGCCGCGATCACCGCATCAGCACAAGGAGGCGTTCGCCCATAGTGGCTACATGGCTCTAAATTGACATACAGCGTTGCGCCCAGGGCACGGGTGTCTGCTTGTCTCAACGCAAATATTTCAGCATGAGGTTCCCCCGCTTTTGGGTGAAACCCTTCGCCTACAATTTCGCCCTTTTGAACGATCGCACACCCGACCATCGGGTTCGGAGCCGTACGCCCAAACGCAGTGCGTGCCAATTCTAGACAACGCTGCATGATCGCCGAATCAAAGCTAGATTGATGGTCTACTTCCATCCGGTGAAACGGGGCGCAAGGGGACGAGGGAGAGAAAAATTAGAACGATGTGTACCTAGACCCTGCTACAGCCGAGAAGTTGCATAATGGCTTAATACTTCTTGCCCCCAGCGCACAATCCGATCGGGTCCTTCGATCATCAGAAGATACTGCCCGCGATCGACGTGATGCCGATAGATGCTTGCCGTGGTTCCTTCCCCAAACAGCCCAAACAGCCCACCAATAACTGCGCCCGTAAACCCACCTACCACAGCAAACGCAGGAGCCAGCAGAATCGGTTGTATTCCTGATAGACCAATGCTGTGCAGGGTAGATACCAGAAAAAGGGCAAACCCCGCGATCGCGCCGATTGTGCCAGCGAGGATGCTAAACGCCTTTGCTTTTCGGGTAGCAAGCTGCATCGGTTTAAGCAATCCTACATGTTCGGGGTTGCTGTATCCCTCACCCACGATCGCGAGATGCTCAGGGGAGACCCCGTGATAGTGGAGCAAACGGTACGCCTGAAAAACAGAAGTCTCATCGGGAAAAACCAAAACGGCGAGATGAGACTGTCGGCGTACGAGACCAGTTTTATTCAAGAAGCGATTAACTGACACAGGAGAACTTGTAGAGAATGGCGGTTTCTGTCTGAATTCTAAACCCTTGGTATAGGAATACATACAGCCAATGGTAGGAATTTAATATTTTGTAGGGTGTAAAGAAATGGAAACGATGGAGGGGACAAAAAAACAGCAGGCGATCCCCGTATTCGATTAACCTGTTCAAACGAGGCTTTCTAGATTTGCCGCCGTTTGGTGTGAGGTTTAACCCGCCACTAACGGTGGATTCCCTTTCCTGCAACTCATGCCTTTACAACTTATACCCTTTACAACAACTTATACCCTTTACAATAAGAGTATTCCTTACACACAGGTTCTATGCCTCCCCGTTGGTCTCGCCCTCCTGATCGTAACGATCCTGACTTCCGCCGCCTCGACGATCGCATGACGTTTGCAACCCATGTGGCGTTGTTTAGCGCAGGCAACTCTGGCGTGTGGTTTTTTCGATTGGCACAGCATCCCGATTGGGGTTGGACGGCTTGGATGACGGGTAGCTGGTTGGCAGTGCTAGTCGCCCACGGGATTTATATCTTTGCGATCGCAGACTACTCTAAACCCAGCAAATCCTAAACATCAGCCAACAGACAGGAGTACGATGCTGGGAGATGGCGTAATAGTTGAAAGGTCGTTATTCTTATCTGGGCTACAAACTTTAAACGACGTGCAAACCTATTTTTGAAAACTCCTATGGCTATTAGTTCTTCTGAAGCGATCGAAACCTTGGCAGCCGATCTCGGCGAAAATCTTTACATGGATATCGCCAAGTGGCATCTTTACCTAGCTGATGCTCATCTGCACACGGTTTTAGCTGAACAGCTATTTCCCTTAATTTCCAACGGACAAGCGATCGAGGAAGATCAAGTGTTGGAAATTCTCAACAATATTCCTGTGAAACTGGGTGGTGGCAAACGCGAGGTTCCGTTAACAGATCTGTTGCCGATGCAGTGTCAGGTTAACCTAATGGACACCCTCGAAGAGTTTCAGCGTAATCTCTAGCCGTCAAACCTGGGCTGGTTCAGTTGCCTTCTTGGGCAACCCCTGTTGGAGCAACTTGCCTATAGCCATTGAAATAGCTACAGGCAAGTTGTTGACTTGGTATTTTAGGATAGATCGATTGCGAGTTTCTGTCCCAATGTTAATAACACTGCACTTGCACACCGCCCCTCTACCGCAATGCTGTGCAACCACTGAAGGTATAGCTCCTGCGATCGCCCCAACGATACACCCAATGTTAACTGCTGACTGAGATCAACCAATTTCTCTAGAAACTGAACCTGTAGATCCGACGGCTCTGGATCTTGGAGTAGCAGGTGCAGCGATCGTGCGATCGTGCGTTCTAGAATCTGCCGAGCTTCGGGAAGCTGAAGCTGACAGCGCAGATGATTTGCCTCGGTTGCGATCGTGTCAAGCTCGACCAAATCATGGGGATTGGGATCGCGTTCTAGCGATCGCAATGTGACCAAGAGCCGGTGCCCCAAGGCGATTTCAGCCGCAACCTGCAATTCTCGTGGCACGGGCAACTCATCCCGATGAAAGGCAATCAGCACACCATAGTTATCGCGGTAAACCTGAGTATAAAGCTGATCGAGGCGCGTCAGCGTCTCCTGGCTCAGCAGTTGCATGATGCGATGCCGCTCTTCGGCAAACAGGTCGTGCAAACTGTAGGCGCGATCGTTGAAGTGTTGATTCATCATTAGAATCGTCTTTGCCGCGCTTCCCTGCCCCAGCGCCTCCGCCAACTGCTCTTTTAGCTGCGTATAATTCCGCCTGCCTGAAAACCTTTGAATGCAGCAATGGAAATCCCAACCGCACAAGTGCAAAACGGCAAACACCAGATGCTCTGTTTCGTGGGTAATTTCTGAGGTGAGTTGCAGTTGCCCGATCGCTAACGTCATCGACCCCATCCGATGCCGGTGGTAATCTAGTTGGCTGGCGGTATAGCAATATACGCGCTCTTCTCGGTCATAGGTCGTAAACAGCGAACTGATCGCATAGTGCGCCGCCACTTGCTCAAAGCTAATTTGTGCCGGGATCACAAGCTGCCGATAGATTTCTGCGCCCGTTTTAAAGCACTCCACGTTACTAGGGGCAAGCGCCAGACGTTTGATAAAGCCTTTTTCAAGCTGCACCCCGGCAACATCGCCTGCCAGTTCTAGCGCACGAGCAGCATAGCGGAGAATCTGAGTGCCTTCTGGTCGAGAGAGTTCTTCAAAAAACCAGCCGCAGCTTGTGTACATCAGCATGGCGTGACGCTGCATTTCGAGCAACCGCAGCGCATCAAGTCGTTCTAAAGCATTCAGGCGGTGAGATTGATGCTGAGCAAGAAATTTTTGAACCGTGGCAGGCGTGCGCGATCGCATCACATGGATGTATTCGTCCCGCGCCAACCAGGGATCAGAAAATAGCTTTCCGCCCACCTCTGCGTAGACTTTGACCATCTGATCCCGCAGCCAGTCCAACGCATCGCGCAACGGGCGTCGCCATTTTTGATGCCACAATCCCCCGCCGCCGCAGCCGCAGTCATCCTGCCATCGGTCAACGCCGTGAGCACAACTCCACGCGGTGACCGCCTTAAGCTCAACCTCCCATTCGGGTGGGCAAAGGCTGAGATAGTGGGCATAGTTGGTCACCGTCCAATGGCGATTGGGAAACTCGCCGACAAAGGCGTATGCCAAGCATTTCTCGGTTCCGCCTTTGTGATGCCCAAAGGTTTCGCCATCGGTTGCGACTGAAATCAGTTGCGATGGGCGGTGATCCCCGCGCACGGCTTGCCCCAATCGTCCGGCTAGGTGGTGAGAACTGCTCAGGGCTTGATCAAACCCCATGTCGCGAGAAATGGGACCATCGTAGAAGAAGATGTCAATGTAAGGCGCGTGGGGATCAGCGCGATCGCCATCGTTTAAGAAGCAGCGATAAGGGCGCGTCGGATCGATCTGACTGCCACCGACTTCATGCCATTCTTCTTGGAAAAAGGGGCGACAGCGCTTGGCTTGAGAGGGTGCGAGCACAATGAACATGATCCCTTCTGCGACGAGTGCTTCCAGGGTCGGATAATCGACGGCAGTTTCTGCCAACCACATGCCTTCGGGATCACGCCCAAAGTGAGATTTAAAGTCTTCTTTACCCCAACGAATCTGAGTTCGCTTATCCCGTGCGTTGGCGAGGGGCAAGATCATGTGATTGTAGGCTTGAGCGATCGCGTTCCCGTGCCCGTTTAAGCGATCGCAGCTTTTGCGATCGGCATCTACGATGCGCTGATACACCTCCACATCGTGACGCTCGATCCAACTCATCAACGTCGGTCCAATATTAAAGCTGAGATACTCGTAGTTGTTGACGATCCCCACCACTTCGCCGCGATCGTTGAGCACGCGGGCAAATGCATTCGGGCGATAGCACTCGTGGTGAATTCGCTCATTCCAATCGTGGAAAGGAGCCGCGCTGGGTTGACGCTCGATCGCATCTAAATAAGGATTTTCTCGGGGGGGCTGGTAAAAGTGCCCATGGACGGTGATATACACTCCCGTGGCGGTATTGAGAGGAGCGATCCCCGGAGCAGTGTAGGCTTGATGTGATGCTGCTTCAACTGTTTTTGCAACGAGCGAGCAAGACGGCGCATCAGGAGTTAATGTCATGAAGTAAAACCTAAAGAAGACTACAAGATCTCGTGAACGGCAATGCTAAGACTAAAGCTTTCTTAAATTCTGGCAAGTATTTCGAGCCTAATCTAGATTAATCACTAAATTTAGACGTTAGCTATCGGCTAGCTCAAACTTTTGCCAAGGTGGTTGCAATCGTTGCTTGATAACTGCTTGATAACTGCTTGATAACTATTAAGATACGCTTGAGATAGGTTTTGTGATGAACAAGGTTGTTGAGGTCTTCAATAATTTAATGAATTTGAAGAAAATCACAATCTAACCCAGAGCATAATCTAATCACAAATCAAAATCTGCTGTTTGTTCCTAAACCTGATTGAACCTTAAAACTTTTGCATCGTAGGGCTTTTTGAACTTTTGTGCGGCAGATTTCATACCTTTGATAGACTTCTCAATTCTTCGCTACACTCTGTAATAGTTTTTTGAGCGGATCACTCTAATGCGCCAACGTTAGCGAAGACAGGCGAGCGGTGATACTAAGTGTGGGGTCAGACGGAGCAGATCTGCGATCGCGACTAACCTTACAACCACTCTTAACGGCTGACCTTAAAAACTACCCTCCACTACAATTACAATACCTGAAGGCGAGAGTGCATAAAATTATGAGCTAGCTAAATCTATCGATCCCCACTTAATGCGAATCATCCATTCACGATTAGCCATTGCTTGTGTCTGAATTATCGTCTGGTTTTTTAGATTCGACTCGGCTCTTGTTGGGGCTACGGCAAGCCAATGAAATTGCCCAAAGTTTGAGTGGCTGTTTAGAGACATCTGCGATCGCGGGTCGCATCACCGATGGGCTGGTCGAAAAGTTTGGCTGTGCCTTCGCTCGCATCTGGATCGTAGAGCGCGATGTGCTGTACGCCGATCCCGAAGAGCGCGCCATGCTCAAACTGGTCGCGTCTTCAGGAATGTACACTCGCCTGGATGGGGCGTTTGCAAGAGTGCCGATGGGGGCGTTTAAGGTGGGGAAAATTGCCCAACACGGCATCCCATTTTTGAGTAATCAGTTGGCAGACGAACTCTGGGTCAAAGATCGAGAGTGGGCGATCGCACATCAGATCCGGGGGTTTGCCGGATATCCATTAGCGACCGCCGAGCAAGTGATTGGGGTGTTGGCAGTGTTCAGCCAGCAGGCGATGGAGCCAGAATTTCTAGAAATTTTGCAGGGTCTGTGTACAACGGTTACGGTTGCGCTAGATAACGCTCTGCACCACCAGCAAGAACAGCAGTTTTGGCATTTAGCAACCAAATCATCGCCCCATTGTGCACCTCTGTCTGAGCAACTGGCGCATCTGTTGCAGCAGTCGCGGCTGGCATTACTAGGGACAGAACGCCCTTTAACCACATCCCTCGATTGTCTGTTTCTGCGGGCAGGCGAGATTTTAAATCAGTTGCACTGTATCTATGGTCGGCTAACGTACGGAGACGACCACGTTTCTTTAGAGGCAATGGTTTCAACGAGAGAATATTCGCCTGACAAACTGGCATCTCCGTTTCAAGAATTGTTGTTCGCTACATCTTATCTGGGCGGCACGCTTCAGATTAACGAAGACGCCGCGCAAAAGTTGCTTCAAGTGTTGCTAGTTTTGCCCTATTCTAATTGCATTTTAGGGTTGCGACTGCGGATTCGCTGTGTTTCTCCAGCGTTGCAGTTTGCGTTTACGCATTTATCATATTTAGCCGGATTAACGGTTTGCTTAGAAGATGATCTAGAGATTCCAGTTTTGACAGATGATTTGTCTCAGGTTGGTGCTTGCCATCTGGTGCTGATGGTGACCGCTTTGCCCCAACTCGCTCATCCAAGTGCTAAACAGGTGATGGCAAAGCTAGATTTGTCGATGAGTGCCGACCAGTTGCAAGATGCGATCGCATCAGTAACACGCGGCGAGCCGTGGAATATAAAACCGTCAGGCTTACCCGGTCTTTCGGAGCGAGAACAGGAAGTAATGGCGCTTTTGGTCAAAGGATTGCGCGATCGCGATATTGCCCATCATCTCACCATCAGCGAAAGCACTGTCAAGTTTCACATGAATAATGTGGTGTCAAAACTCAAGGTGCGGACTCGCTATCAAGCCATTCATCAAGCGATCGTCAATGGCTGGATTACTTGATCTCGGATGACTCGCTCCTGGATGCTTGATCGATAGTAACCCTAGTTTTTTCGCCAGGGTTGGACGATCAGTAGTAGACTATTTTTCAGGCAAAACCCCTGGTTTTACGAGCAAAACGGCACCCTCCTATCCCTACTGCTAGAGTTGGGGTTTCCGTAGTCAGAACTACAACATGTCCTCTAAGCTACCCCCTACGCTGGCATCAATCAGCCATAGAGAACGAATAATGGGAAATCACTATCCGGTCATTATTATTGGTGGGGGTCAGGCAGGTCTTTCGATGAGCTACTGTCTCAAAGAGAGAGGCATCCACCACCTGATTTTTGAGAAACATCAGATTGGCTATGCGTGGCAGGCAAAACGCTGGGATTCATTCTGCCTCGTCACGCCCAATTGGCAGTGTCAGCTTCCGGGCTATCCCTACCCAGGCGATGATCCCCAAGGGTTCATGCAAAAAGATGACATTGTGAACTACGTCAAAGCCTACGCGGCATCGTTTGATCCTCCCATCCACGAGGGTGTTGAAGTGCTGAAACTTTCTAAGCGCGAAGCTCAAGACGGGTTTCATGTGGCAACCACGATCGGAGACTACACCGCCGATCAGGTGGTTGCGGCGGCGGGCAGTTACCACACGCCCAAAATTCCAAGACTGGCAGAACGGCTGCCTGATTCGATGGTGCAGCTTCATTCGTCGGAGTATAAAACGCCGCAGTCGCTCCCTGATCGGGTGTTGGTGGTGGGAACTGGGCAGTCGGGCTGCCAAATTGCGGAAGACCTGCATTTAGCTGGTAAACAGGTGCATCTCTGCGTCGGCGGTGCGCCGCGATCGCCCCGGCGTTATCGGGATAAAGATGTAGTTGACTGGTTTGATCAGATGGGCTACTACGATTTATCCGTCGAAGACCATCCCCAAAAAGAAAAGGTGAGAACGAAAGCCAATCACTATGTCACCGGGCGCGATGGTGGGCGAGAAATCGACTTGCGCCAATTTGCCCTAGAGGGAATGCGCCTCTATGGTCGGGTGAAAGCGGTACGCGCTCAGACGTTAGAATTTTGCGATGATCTTAAACACAACTTAGATCAAGCCGATGCCGTGGCTGAAAGCATTAAGAAAACGATTGATGGCTTCATTGAAAAACATCAGATCAATGCCCCCCTCGATCCGCCTTACCACCCAGTCTGGCAGCCAGAGCAGGAGGTTTTAGAACTCGATTGCGGCAGCCTAGATGCCGTGGTTTGGTGCACGGGCTATCAGTCCGATTTTCGCTGGATCGATGTTCCTGTTTTCGATGGCAAGGGCTATCCCGGTCACGAGCGGGGCGTGACCACAGTTTGGGGCTTCTACTTTTTGGGACTGCCGTGGTTGCATACCTGGGGATCGGGGCGATTTTCAGGCATTGCTCGCGATGCTAACTATTTGGCTGATTATATTGTGGCAAGGAAGAAATCGTCTCCTTCTAATGCCTGGAGCGTTGTTAATGAATTTTTGCTGGGATCATGAGTGAGGGATCTTACGGAACAAATTGACGCGATCGCACCTATCGATTTCGATAGGATTAGTCAGATCAAGGCGGCTTGAATTGAGGCTTGCGATCGCACGTCCTATCTCTATCGTTAGAATTCTAGTTTTAGTAGCGAAAGATACAAAATGTTTTTCCAGTCAAGATCTACGCTTGCAGCACCACTTGATCAGGAGAAACTTATGCCTGAAGTAACAGCGCCCGCTCACAAAACCGGAGACTTTTTTGTTGATTACGAAGAGAAAGTGTTTCCCGATGTGAAAGCAGAACCGGGTGAGAAAGCGTTGGTCACGTTTCATACCGTTGCCTTTGAAGGCTCGATCGGATTAGTCAATATGCTGCAAGCGTTGCGATTGCTCCGTAAAGGGTTTGAAACGTCGATGCTGCTGTATGGTCCGGGCGTCACGCTGGGGGTGCAGCGCGGTTTCCCAAAACTGGGGGATGAAGCTTTTCCAGGGCACCAAAACTTTGCTAATCAGATCGGCAAATTTATGGCAGAGGGCGGCAAGGTGTATGCGTGTCGGTTTGCTCTGCAAGCCCTGTATGGGCACGGAGAGCCAGCCTTAATTGAGGGGATTCGCCCGATCAATCCGTTAGATGTGCTGGACTTGGTGCTGATGCACCGCAAAGATGGCGCGTTTATTTTAGATACCTGGACGCTTTAAGCCTCAGAGTTGTGACAAAAATGGGGGGTTTCAGGTGGCTGATCGGCAGACTTGTGGGCAGATAAACTGCTCCGCCTTTAGCATCTCCCTGCGGTGACAGCAGATTTGGGGGTACCTTCGGAAGAGGCTTTGCCAGTGGATGTCACAAGTGGATGTCACAGATGAGCCGCCCAAGTTAACCCTCAATCCGCTTGTTTACGTTTATGCGAAGCGTTGCCGCAGGCGTCGGCGATCGCGTCTGCTGCTAACCTAAAATCTCTGCCTGATACCAAATTGATTGTTCACTGCGACAGATCCTCGACCCCCCTGCCTACGGCATCCCCCCTGGGTCAGGAAGGACTTTCCGGCTCCTCTTCTTGCTAAGGAGGGGTTGGGAGAGGTCGCACATCTGTAGCATTTACAGATTAATTTGGTGTAAGTCCTAAATCAAATCGGTATGGGGAGGATTTTGTGAATCATTCACGCATCGTCCGGGCGGCGGCTGTGCAGATCAGTCCTGTCTTGTTTAGCCGAGATGGCACGGTTGAAAAAGTTCTCAGCGCGATCGCAGATGCCGCCAAGCAAGGCGCACACCTGATCGTGTTTCCCGAAACCTTTGTGCCGTACTATCCTTACTTTTCGTTTATTCAGCCCCCGGTTCTCATGGGCAGCGAACATCTGCGGCTGTATGAGGAAGCAGTAGAGGTTCCCGGTCTGGTGACAGAGGAGATTGCTAGCGCGGCGCGATCGCATCACGTAGTCGTTGTGCTGGGAGTCAACGAGCGGGATCATGGTTCGCTGTACAACACGCAGCTAGTGTTTGACGCAGACGGCACTCTGGTGCTAAAGCGGCGCAAAATTACGCCAACCTACCACGAACGCATGGTTTGGGGGCAAGGAGATGGGTCTGGTCTAAAGGTTGTGGAAACGGCGGCAGGCAGAATTGGCGCGCTAGCTTGCTGGGAACATTACAATCCGTTGGCGCGATTTGCGCTGATGGCGCAGCACGAACAGATTCATTGTGCTCAGTTTCCAGGGTCGATGGTGGGACAAATTTTTGCAGACCAACTCGAAGTTGCCATTCGCCATCATGCGTTAGAGGCTGGCTGTTTTGTGGTAAATTCCACCGGGTGGCTCGCGCCAGAGCAAATTGAGCAGATTACCCCCGACGAAAACCTGCAACGGGTGCTGAGGGGCGGATGCCATAGCGCGATCGTTAGCCCGGAAGGAAAGCACCTGTGTGAACCCATTACAGAAGGGGAAGGCATTGCGATCGCAGATCTCGATTTCTCTCTGATTACAAAACGTAAACGGATGATGGATTCGGTAGGTCATTACGCGCGATCAGATTTATTGCAGCTACAGGTCAACATGAATGCAAAACCAGTAACAGTAAATTTAGAAACGGATTTAGCAACGGATTCGGCAATAGAATTTACAAATTCTGGCAAATTTCTACCAAACCCTTATATATCAGTTTCTCAAGCGCCTGACAAGTAAGGATGTGAATGAAAACGTTAATGTTTTAACCTAGCTTCTAAAGCCATCGCCTAATCCGATCGTCTAATCCCATTGTTGATTGCTGAGTTCTATGAATAAACAACAGCTAATTACAGAAATTCAATCGCAGGGATTAAGGTTAATTGAACCCGAAATTGGGGCATCTGGGCGCAAAGGGGGTGCAGGTCCATCGGATCATAAAGCGATCGTGATTGACAATACGACGGTGATGGTTCCCATCTTTACCAGTGCATCTTCAGACTCGCCCTACACTGCCCGGTTTGATGCCTCTACCGATCAGACAATTCTGGAATTAGATGGAGCCGCGATCGCGCCGATTTATTTTCCATCTCAGCCGTCGTTCTACCGGCTCACCACTGCCGACGGCATTCCTTACTGGAAAATTGCGCTGCTGCACAGTCGCGATGTTTTGGCGACAACGGTTTTACAAACCTGCATTCGCTACGGCAACACGGCAACCTCCTGCCAATTTTGCGCGATTGGGCAATCTCTTGAAGCCGATCGGACGAGCGCTCGTAAGACGCCTGCCCACCTCGCCGAAGTGGCAGAAGCGGCGGTGAGATTGGATGGCGTTAAACACATGGTGATGACCACCGGCACGCCAAATACCCGCGATCGCGGTGCCGCTTATCTCGCCGAGTGCGCCAGTGCGATCAAGGCGTGGGTTCATTTACCGATCCAGGCGCAGTGCGAGCCGCCGGATGATTTTGCCTGGTTTGAGCGATTGCGAAAGGCTGGGGTCGATAGTTTAGGCATGCATTTGGAAGCCGTCGATCCAACCGTGCGATCGCGGATCATGCCTGGCAAGGCAACGGTGCCCGTTGAGTATTATTTTGAGGCGTTTGCTGCCGCCGTGAAAACCTTTGGTTGGGGACAGGTGAGTACCTACCTGTTGGCAGGCTTGGGGGATGATCTGCCGGCCTTGCTAGAAGCGTGCGATCGCTTGATTACGATCGGCGTTTATCCGTTTGTGGTTCCTTTCGTGCCGATCACGGGCACACCCCTTGCCGATCATGCCCCTCCTCGCCATGAGTTTATGGTTACGCTCTATCAGCAAATTGCTGGAATGCTGGATCGAGCAGGTATGTCGTCTCAATCGATCAAGGCGGGCTGTGCCAAATGTGGGGCTTGCTCTGCCCTTTCTATCTTCGAGTCTCAGGATTAACCCATGTCCCCATCCTACGAATTTAAGCTTGCGATCGCGCCGTCCGAAATTCATGCCTACTATGCCTTGCGGCGATCTATCTTTGTCGAAGAACAGGGCTTATTTTCAGGCAGCGACGTGGATGAACTCGATGCGATCGCCTACCCCATCATTGCCACAGCCTCAGCCGGGTTGGGGGATGTATTTGGAATTGTCCGCATCTACGAGCCAGAACCTCGGCTGTGGTATGGCGGCAGGCTAGGGGTTCATGCTGGCTTTCGGCGGACAGGTCACATTGGCAAAGGCTTGATTTATAAAGCAGTCACCACGGCAAACACCTGGGGATGTGAGCGGTTTTTGGCAACTGTACAACTGCAAAACGTCCGCTTTTTTCAGCGACACCACTGGAACTCGCTAGAGGAACTGACGATCTGCGGACTGCCCCATCATCTGATGCAAGCCGATTTAGATTACTATCCTGCCGGAGTGCAGCCCCGTCCGGCGTTGCCCCTTGCAACCTTGCCCACTGCAACATGGGATGCCTCGTAATGCTGATCGATCTGGCAACACGGCTAAAACAGGCAATTGGGATCGTGCAAAAGCAAGATATTCAGCCGATCGCGAAGCAGTTTCTAGATTTGCAAGGTCTAGATTTGCAAGGTTTAGATTCGCAAATTCGTTTGGGAGATGACTGTGCGGCAATTCCAGACAAAGCAGGAGGCTACCTCTTGCTAGCCGCAGAAGGGCTGTTGCCATCGCTGGTGGAGACGGAACCGTGGTTTGCAGGGTGGAGTGCTGTTATGGTCAACGTGAGCGATATCTATGCCATGGGCGGGAGACCCACCGCGATCGTGGATACGATCTGGAGCACATCTCCGGATCAAAGTGCCCCTCTTTTAGCCGGAATGCAGGCGGCATCGAAAGCCTACAATGTTCCCATCGTCGGCGGGCACACCAACGCCCATAGCCCCTATGCGGCTTTATCGGTGGCAATTTTAGGACGAGCCACTCATCTGATCACCAGCTTTGATGCTCAATCGGGCGATCGCTTGTTGGTTGCGTTCAACGATCGAGGGCAACTTCATCCTAGTTACCCGTTTTGGAACGCCGCCACCACCGCCGAGCCTGCTCAACTGCGGGAAGATTTAGCCCTTTTGCCCCGCCTCGCAGAATCGGGACTGTGTAATGCCGGAAAAGATATTAGCATGGGCGGCATAGTGGGAACGTTGCTCATGCTGCTAGAAACGTCTGGCTGTGGGGCAACGCTTGATGTTGATGCGATTCCGCGTCCGGCGGGGGTGTCGTTAGAGCAATGGTTAGTCTGCTTTCCGAGCTATGGGTTTTTGTTGAGTGTCCGCCCTGAGAAGGTGGAGGCAGTGCAGACGCAGTTTCATCAGCGGGACTTGGTGTGCGAAGTGGTGGGAGAAATCGACTCGACTCATCAGCTTGTGTTGCGCTCTGATCGGGCTGGGCACAGCCAACCGCAGGAGCGCTCTGTTGTGTTTTGGGATTTTTGTGAGCAGGAGTTAACCGGATTTTCGGCAGCGAGGATGCGTCTATGAGTTGTGCGATCGCGCTTCGGATTGCCTTGTTTACCTATTCGACAAAGCCGAGGGGCAGTGTTGTGCACACGTTAGAGTTAGCAGAAGCACTGCACGATTTGGGGCACGACGTTTGTGTTTATGCCCTGGATAAAGATGGCTCAGGATTTGATCGAGAGTTGCGTTGTAACTACGAATTAATTCCGGCTCGACCGACCCCTGCTCAGGTTGATGGGTTAGTTCAGCAACGGATTCAAGAATTTGTTAATTACTTGAGCACATCTGATCAAGTTTATGATTGTTATCATGCTCAAGATTGCATTAGCGCTAATGCTCTATCTGTTCTAAGAGCACGGGAAAAAATCCCCCATTTTATTCGGACTGTTCATCACATCGAGGCGTATACCAGTTTCTACTTGCAGCAATGCCAAGATCGCTCGATTCGTGATGCAGATTTGTGTCTTTGTGTGAGTCTACAGTGGCAAGAGGTGCTTCATCATAGCTATCAAATTTATGCTCCTAGGGTGACAAATGGCGTTAACCTTCAAAGCTTTTCTACGGTTTCTAATGGGTTAGAATCTGCATTGAAACAGCGATTAGGTTTATCTGGCAATCCTATCTATCTTACCGTTGGAGGAATTGAACCTCGCAAAAATTCAGTTACGTTGCTCAAAGCCTTGATTCACCTTCGAGCGAGCTATCCCACGGCTCAACTCGTCATTGCTGGTGGGGCAACGCTGTTTGATTATCAAGACTACCGGGATCAGTTTTTTGCGATCGCAGATGCCAATCACACCAAGCTTGAGCACGCGCTAATTTTGCCGGGTGTGTTGCCAGCACCAGAGTTGGCAGCGCTGTATCGGCTGGCAGATGCGTTTGTCTTTCCGTCGATCAAAGAAGGCTGGGGGCTGGTAATTATGGAAGCGATCGCATCAGGTCTGCCGGTGGTTACGTCTAATCAGCATCCCTTCACAGAATTTCTCTGCGATCGCCAAGCGTTGCTGATCGATCCCTATTCACCCGATGCGATCGCGCAAGCCATGAAAACGGTGATTCATCCTACGGTTTCTCAAGATCTGATTCACCAGAGCCAGCCTATTTGCAACCAGTACACCTGGGCGGCTTCTGCCAAATTGCATCTCAATCACTACTACTCTCTTTGACCCCATGCCAGAAATCCGGTTTCAAGTTGAATTACCCGACGGCTCTCAAACGACGTGCTATTCTCCGTCGCTCGTTGTCAAAGACTACTTTAGCGCGGGGCAAGAGTATGCCTTGAATGAGTTTATCGAGCGATCGCGCACGGCATTGATTATAGCTAGCGATCGCGTTCAAGCAAAATATGGCAGACCCTGCGGCTTAGCACTGGGACAACTACAAGACATCGAAGCGTGGGCAACTCAGTATCGGCATGTCGATCAGCCAAAGGTTAAACTCATGCAGTTTATTGAATGAGGTGATCGAATCAGGTCGCCATGGTGCGGAGCTAAAGCGGTGGACATGACGACAGGCTAGTTTTTCTTGAACTCTCGTCCATCTGGCATCCGCGCCCCCGACAAAACGGCACCCTCAAGGGTTGCGCCCACTATTTTTGCCCGTACTAGATTTGCATTTTGCAAATTGGCTCCGTTGAGATTTGCCCCTCTAAGATCCGCTCCTTCTAGCACTGCCTTCTGAAGATTAGCGCCAGACAAATCGGCACCGCGCAAATCGGCTCCATAAAAATTAGCCCCTTGCAGCGTTGCTCTTTGTAAGATGGCGCTTTGAAATTCAACGAGAGCAAAGTTGGCGCGATCGCCGTTAGCCGTTGTCAAATTTGCAAAATTAAGTTTAGATCCTTGAAAGGCGGCTTCCATGAGATTAGCCTGGGTCAAATTAGCCCCTTCTAGCACCATCCCATAAATGTTGGCGTTGGAAAGGTCGCACCCCGAACAGTCGTTTGTGTTGATGAGTTGCTCGACCTGAGCCGGATTTGCCGCCAACCCGATAAAACAGATGCCAATGCTTGCCCCAATGCTTGCCCCAATGCTTGCCCCAATGTTTAACGTCGTCGGCTGCAACGCTTTTGTCACCATTGCCCTAAATGACAAGCCCAATCGATCGCTCATAAAAGTACCATCCTTATTTAGCGTGTAAAAACTATGCAGGAGAGAAAGCAAATCCTCTAAGCTGAGAGAGAATCAGAGGAATCAAACCAATGGATCAATATTACAAGCCAGAACACCTCCCCAAATTTGGAGAAATTGGCGAGGGCAACTCAGAGCTATCTCAAAAGTTTTTTGCCTACTATGGGGCTGTATTTGCCGAAGGAGCCTTATCAAAACGCGAAAAGGCGCTGATTGCGCTAGCTGTGGCTCATACCATTCAGTGTCCCTATTGCATTGAGGCTTACAGCAAAGAGAGTTTGCAAGAAGGATCGGATTTAGAACAAATGACAGAAGCGGTTCATGTGGCAACTGCGATTCGGGGGGGTGCGTCATTGATTCATGGCTTGCAGATGCTAGATCATGTGCACAAGCTTGCCATGTAAAGTGGGCGGTCAAATGGATTTGTAGAACGGGTGAGCGGCTCCGGGCGTCTGGTCAAACGTTTCAGCGAGTCTACTCAGTAGCGAAGTTAAGTAGCAACGTCTCTCAGTGAAAAATGCGGATTTATGAAAGTCTGCATCTGCTCTCATTTCGGAGTTTCCCCAGCGGGAGACGGAACGTGCGTCTGGTTCCCTGCCTGAGTTCTAACAGATATGTAAATTTTAGCTTCACATCATGCCTACCTTCGATCGTGCTCCTTCAAAGCTTTCATCTTTGCTCAAACGACAGTCTCCTTTGGCATCGGCTCACTATCAGCGCGATACCTTGGCAAGAGTGGCACTTTCTGCGATCGCGCCTCATGGGGGCGATTTCTCAACAACCTTATCGGCTCATGGCATCTCTGCTCTGACCCCCGCTAAATTAGATATTTTTCAGATCAACATTGGCAAGCTGTGTAACATGGCGTGTCGGCATTGCCATGTAGATTCAAGCCCCGATCGCACCCAGGAAAACATGAGCCGCGAGACGGTGGATCACTGCCTCCGCGCCCTCGATCGCACAGAGGCACAGACCGTCGATATCACCGGAGGAGCACCAGAACTCAATCCCCATTTTCGCTATTTGGTCGATCAGTGTGTGGCGCGAGGCAAGCATGTGATTGATCGCTGTAATCTGACGGTGCTGCTGTTGCCGACCCTAAAAGATTTGCCCGAATGGTTTAGCGATCGCGGCGTTGAAATTGTTTGCTCTTTGCCTCACTATCGTCAGCGCAATACCGATGCTCAGCGCGGCGATGGCACGTTCGAGAAATCGATCGAGGCGCTACACCGGCTCAATGCCGTAGGCTATGGGCAAGGCGATCCAGCGCAACAACTGACGCTGATGAGCAACCCGGTTGGGGCGTTTCTGGCGAGCAACCAAGTGAAACTAGAGCAAGAATGGAAGGCAGGATTGGCAAAATATCAGGGAGTTACCTTCGATCGCTTAATCACGCTGAATAATATGCCGATTTCTCGATATTTGGAATGGCTAGAGCAATCGGGCAATTTGCAGAGCTACATGGAAGTGCTGGTGAATGCATTTAATCCGGCGACTGTGGAAGGATTGATGTGTCGCAACACGCTCTCGGTTTCGTGGGATGGTCGCCTATTTGACTGCGATTTTAACCAGATGTTGGAGTTGGAGTGTCACCCGTCTAATCCATCGTCTGCTCAAGCCCCTATGCACATCCGCAATTTTGATCCCGACCAGTTGGCAGGGCGGCAAATTGTTACGGGTCGCCACTGTTTTGGCTGCACGGCGGGGGCAGGGAGTTCGTGTGGGGGAGCGCTGACCTAGTAAGTGGTCGGTCAAGATTTGGAGGGACTAGGAGTGGATGGGTGGAGAGTGGATGGGTGGAGAGTGCATGGGTGGATGGGTCTGTCAGTAATCTAGCCCCTCTCCCCCTCAACTCAACATTTGCCAAATCTTGATGCATTGGGTCACAGCTTAGGTTGCGCTCCTAATCGCCTGTCACAATTTTTGGAACTTTGAAAAACTCGCCATCGCGATCGGGCGCGTTCTCCAACAGCGCCTCCCGCTGCCCATAGGGTTGATGATGGTCTGGACGCACCACATTGCTGACATCGATCGCTCGTGTCGTGGGTTGAACGTCTGTAACGTCTAGTTCGCTCAGTTGCTCAAAGTAATCGAGAATGTCATTGAGTTGCGTGGTGAATTGCTCTTCTTCGTCGGGCGTGAGCTTGAGCCGGGCAAGGTGGGCGACTTTTTGAACTTGTTCGCGATCGATCATGAGAAAAAATAGAGGATGAGAACGAAAAAAGTAGGAAAATCAGCGATCTAACGATTGCCGTCAACGCGCGACGGTTACACCCAGTTTGCTAAACCCAGTTCACTAAAAATCGTTAGAAAAAAGTTGTTAGAAATAGACATCCATTCCAGAGCGACCTGTGGTTTTTAGCCAGTTTTGGGCTTCGATGTAGTTGTTAGGAGCCAACACGATCGCGCGTTTCCAATATTCTGCTGCTTTGTCAAAAAATTCTTTGCTTTCCTGGTCTCGGTTGTCTTCTTCAGCCTTTTCGCCCATGTAGTGATAGATCACCGCAATATTATTAATGGCTTGGGGCAGACGAGGATTTTCCTCGATCGCTTGGTGGTAATACTCTAGCGCTTGGGTATGCTCACCATTACTCGCATGAATTAGCCCAATGTTGTAAAGAATATAGCTGCGATCGTTGGCGTCTTCTTCTAGCTTTAGCGCTTCGTAATAGTTGTCTAACGCTTCTGCATATTCGCCATCGGCTTGGGCTGACATGCCATCTCGATAATAAGCAAAGGCAACTTTCTCCTTACGACTGGCTGGAAAGACCTTCAAGATCAGATCTGCCATGACCGTAAAGCTTTTATCGATAAAATTATCGTTGCGTTGAGTTCTAGACATGATTGGCTCTGTAACGAATTGAAAACGGCTTAGGATGCGGGGTTCAGACGCTTCCTTAGTGTAACGCTCTCTGACACTCGCGCAAAATAGTCTGTGAAAGAGTCTATCTGACAGGCTTTAGTTTGAAAATCTATACTAGAGATCAGGCAACTCGAACTCAACGTTCGGATTGACAAGTTATGTGGAGGACTGCCGATGACCATGACTCCTGCTCTAGATCCAGCCATTATGAAGGCGGTCGAGCGGCTTGACTATCGTGTGACAGCAGGAGACCTTGCTTCTCAAGCTGGTTTAGATATCAATATGGCACAGCGAGGACTGTTAGCCCTTGCCTCCGAAGCGGGGGGGCATCTCCAGGTTGCAGAGTCGGGCGATGTGGTGTTTCAATTTCCTCAAAATTTTCGCGATCTTCTCCGCAATAAGTATTTTCGCTTGCGCCTCAAAGAATGGTGGCAGAGGGTTTGGCGCGTTCTGTTTTACCTGATTCGGATTTCGTTTGGCATTGTGCTGGTGTTGCTGATCGTGCTGGCGATCGCAGCCGTTGTGATTTTAGCGATCGCGGCGTCATCTAGTCGAGATGATGACAATGGGGGCGGCGTTGATTTTGGCAGAGGCGGTGGTTCGGGCATTTGGTTCTTTCCAGACTTTGGCTGGATCTTTTACCCCAACTACACCGATCGCTACAGAGAACGACGCAATAGTTCTCAGCCCAACCAGTTAAATTTTCTAGAAGCCATTTACTCGTTTCTCTTTGGCGATGGCAATCCCAATGCAGAGTTGGAAGAGCGGCGCTGGAGCACGATCGGCACGGTGATTCGCCACAATCGCGGTGCGGTGATTGCCGAGCAGGTCTCCCCATATCTAGACGATGTGGGCAAAGGCTTTGATCAAGAGTATGAGCAGTATATGCTGCCGGTTTTGACCCGGTTTGATGGACGCCCAGAAGTTAGCCCAGAGGGGCAGATGGTCTATCATTTTCCCTCCTTGCAAACGACGGTGACAGAGGCAAAATCCCGATCTTTCCCTCCGTTTTTGAGAGAAGCCCTCTGGCAGTTTAGCCAAGCCGGGAGTGGGCAGAAGGTTGCTGCGATCGCGCTCGGTTGCGTATTATTGGTGTTGGCAGGCGTGCTAAACCTGTGGCTGGCAGCGGGCGTTGGCATTGCAGGTGGTGCCCTTGCTTTCGTTAGAGCGATCGCGGTACTCTCGCTTGGTTATAGCGTTGCATTTTTGGGCATTCCGCTGATTCGCTCTTTCTGGCTGCAATTTAGAAATCGCAAGATCCAGGCAAGAAACGACCAGCGAGAACTGCGATCGCGCCAACTCGCTCAAGCCGATCCGGTTCTCCAACAGAAACTTGGGTTTGCTCAGCAGTTTGCGGCTGAAACGGTGATTCGAGATGAAGACTTAATCTACACCACCGAAACCGATTTGATCGAACAAGAAAGTGAGCAAGCCGATCGGATCGATGCCGAGTGGCGAGAACGATTGGAAGGTAACGGCTAAATCAGGTAGGAGCGGCTCTAAACTGAAGACTCCACATCCCCTTCTCTTTAGGAAGAAAGGAATCAGAGTCTTGCTCCTTCTCCCTAGGAAAGGGCTAGGGTGAGGGCAACGCTCAGCCGCTTAGGTTTAACTCGCTACTTCACCTCGATCGTAGAAAGCGCTGTGCTTTGGTAATATTGACCCAAAATTTGCCCATAGCTCAAATTCTGACGCGCCATATTGTAGGCTCCCCATTGGCTCATGCCCAACCCGTGCCCAAAGCCGCGCCCATTAATCAAAAATCCGGTCGCGGTTGATTTGGTGTTGCCCTTGGTTGAGTTTGCCACCCCTTGCGGCGTGATTTGGGTAAGATAGGTGCTTCTTAGCCCCAAGCGATCGCGGAATGTATCTCCGCTCACCCGCACCCGGCGACCGCCTTCACCCACGATTTCAAGTTCTTTGATGCGTCCGCAGTTCGAGGTTTTCTTGGTCGGCACAATGCTACGGACATTGCCAACGCCAAAACTGCTGAGTTGGCTGGCGCTGACCGATTTAGACCATACGTTAACCGGCGATCCTTCATCAAATTGATTCTTCGTTCCGCGTAAATACGGCAATGCCTGCACCCAAACCTCCTCGGATCTGTCAGTACAGCCCCCCGCCGACGAGTGAAACACCGCATTGATCACTCGGTTGTTGCTGGTCAACACTTGTCCGGCGGTGGCGGCGACGGCGCTTTGAGTCCCTCCCGATTCAGTTTGCACCCCGCCGTAGACTTGCCACCCCGTCGTATTGCCGAGATCAAACAATGGGCTTCTAGAATTTTCTCGCTCATACAGGGCATAGCTACGAGCCGCTACTGCCTGAGCTTTCAGCGCCTCTTGAGGCCAACTGCCATTCATCTCGCTCCCCAAAACGCTGAACAGGTAATGTTCCAGGTCAACGTAGTTAATCGCTGTCAATCCTTTTCCGGTCGGGACGATCGCCACACTGCCGCGATACCAGCGATCGCCAATCCACACGACGCCATTGGGGTCTTCTGGCTCAATTCGGAGGGTGCTTGCTTGCCAGCGATCGAGGGCAACTCCACCGTTTCGTGCCTGTGCTGCAAATCCGTTCATTCCCTGGATTTTGCCGAGGGCTTGACCTGAGCCATCCACCACCCGTGCATCAACCGAACTTCCCACATTAACCTGGGAAGCATTCTGCTGAATTGCGATTCGCAATACGACAGAGTCAGCCGTGCGAGCAAAGGTCGGCGCGATCGCGGCTAGCCAAATAAACGCTGCCAGCCAAACCTTTTGGGTTGTGAGCTTGAAGCTTGAGTGTAGGGGGAAGAGCAAACGACATTTCATCTTCTGAACAGTCCTTACAGGGTAATTACGTACAGATCGCTGCTTTTAACGATCGCTATCTGGGTTAAGTTGCCACTAAACACCGACTTGCTAACCTCGCTTAATATAGGCGAATTCTTTAAAGAAGCTAGCATTAGTTTTGCTTTTATAAAGCATCAGTGGGCGTTTGGGGGTCTGTATTCATCAGAAATTTACAGTCTTCAACTGACTGATCCGTAGATTTGCTCCCCTGGGATTTGGGTCATGCCACCTTAACTTCGGTAGAACTAACGGTGCGCCTTGCCAATCGATTGCCTTGACCGAGGCTCCGAAGAGAAGGTTCCTGTGTCACCATGAAAAGAGTGTGAACTGACAAGGTGATCTGAACTTGCAAATTACATTTTTGGGCACAAGCTCAGGGGTGCCAACGCGATCACGCAATGTGTCGAGTGTGGCGCTAAGGCTGCCTCAACGAGCCGAAATTTGGCTATTTGACTGTGGCGAAGGTACGCAGCATCAACTGCTTCGCAGTGACTTACGGATGAGCCAAATTCGCCGCATTTTTGTGACGCACATGCACGGCGATCACATCTTCGGCTTAATGGGGCTATTGGCCAGTTGTGGTCTCGCTGGCAATGTTGAAGAAGTCGATATTTATGGACCGCCAGATTTAGATGAGTATCTCAAGGCATCTAGACGCTACTCTCAAACCCGCTTTGCCTATCCGATCCGGGTTCACACGGTGCAGCCTGGAACCGTGTTTGAGGATGCAGAATTTACGGTGAAGTGCCTGCCGCTGAAGCATCGCGTGCCTGCATTTGGCTATCGGGTCGAGGAAAAAGACCGGGCAGGGCATTTTGATGTAGAGAAAGCAAAAGAATTGGGGATTCCGTCAGGTCCGGTTTACGGTCAGCTAAAGCGCGGCGATCGCGTCACCCTTGCCGACGGACGCACGATCAATGGCAAAGACCTGTGTGGCTCTACCGAAATGGGGCGAAAAGTGATTTATTGCACGGATACGGTGTACTGTGAGGCGGCGGTAGAGCTTGCCCACGATGCTGATGTCTTGATTCACGAAGCAACGTTTGCCCATCAAGAAGCAGAGATGGCCTTTCAACGGCTCCACTCAACCTCTACCATGGCAGCCCAAGTCGCGTTGGCAGCGCAGGTCAAATCGCTGATCCTGACTCACTTTAGCCCCCGCTATGCCCCCGGAAACCCGGTAGAACTGCATCATCTGCTTGATGAAGCCCGCGCTATCTTCCCCAATACCTACTTGGCGAAAGACTTTTGGACTTATGAAGTTCCTAGGCGACTGGCTTCAACCCTGTCTGCGATGACTTGAGAGTTGAGAAATGAGAGTTTAGGAATGAGACCGTAAGCGATCGCGGATGTTTGATAACGAGGCTTGCGAACTAACTGGCTCTCTGGGCTGGGGCATCTCGGTGTTGGGCCAATGGGGGAGATCAAAGCAGGGGCAGCTTTCGGGCGGCAACCCAATCGTTCGGGTAGGAACGGGCATCGCGCAACGAGAACAGGGATTAATTTCCCAATCTGGTCTCAAAAGTTCGCTAAAGGTTTGCTCTGTCCCTTCTATGTAGCAGTCACCTGATGCTGAGGAGCGAGTAAAGTTCCATAAATCTTCAAATTCTTGGCTGTAGCGATCGCCTGCGATGATCGTTTTAGGCAGAATTGCCTTCTGACCATTGTGAACTATAACCCTCTTACCTAACTGAACCCAGTAGGCAAGATACTGCTTGACGTGTTGCTCAGATGCCATAGTTAATTAAAGGCGTAAACGGCTCTACAAAATAAACAAAATACCTAGATTTAGATACCTAGATTTAGCGTGGAAATGGCTGATGGGTGTAAGGCATTTATCGAACCAAAACACAGCCATCGTTCAGGCTTTTGTAACTTTTGAAACAATGCTTTATGAGCAAAAATCGCTTCGTGAAAACTTAGTGAGGAATATCGGATTTGAATATTCCATCGGTAACCTCCTGACCTATGGTATCGCACCTCAGAATGCTGCAATCGGGAGTAATACCTAGAGAAATTCTTGCTAACAGCTTTTTACACGTTCTGTTTTTGATCTCATTTTCCCTACTAGTCTCTGCATTTATAGTTAACTATAGTTAACAGCTTCCTTCTACAAAAATTATCAGTCTCCAGTCACATTCTGCAACCTTATTTTGGATATCTGATAGCAAAGTATCAGCCTTAAGAAAGGTGCTGATCGAGAGGAAAACCGAGTTGACTTAGGTTCAGAACGTGCCCTCCTGTGACCAGATACACCGTGTCTGCGATCGTGCCTACACATCGGATTAAATGCCCCAAGCGATCGCGAAACAGTCTACCGAGCGGGTAGGCAGGCACAACTCCCCAGCCTGTCTCTTCTGCCACCAGAATCACATCACTTTTCGCATTTCTGAGGTTTTGTAGGAAAGTCTTTAGGTTGTGCTGCCACATTTCATCATCTTGCTCTAAGACATTGGCTAACCACGTCCCCAACGAGTCGATCAGCAGGCAGTCTGTTTCGGTAGCCCCTAGAAATATTGACGGGAGATCGCTCTCGACAGCCCAGGTTTTCCAGTGGTGGGGGCGGCGTTGACGGTGGAGATCGAGCCGAGCTTGCCACTCGCGATCGTCGAGTTGTGGGCGGGCAGTTGCCACGTAAATCACTGATTTTTGGACGTTGGCTTTCTCGGCGTTTTGCTCAGCCTGGGTTGCAAGATGTTCTGCCCATTCACTCTTGCCCGATTTGGTCGCTCCGGTTACTAAAATGATGCGATTGTCAGAATTTCTTTGCTCAGGCATTGTAAAATCTCTACCAGAGGTTTCTAAAGTCGATTTTGCCGCTACAATAAACGCTACATCTTGATTTGAGCCGTCCATTTTGACACAATATATAGCATTTCTTAGCAGTTGCCCCTTTGAGAGGAGACTAAGCAGTCATCATGAAAAGAGATCTAAGACGAATTGAAGCCACCTTAAATCAGCTTAGCCAGAAATCATCGGCTTTAGCGACTGTCTCGCGGATGCCCCCATCTAGCGAACCTGTTTCGGCTCCTCCAGTCTCTTTTGAAGTTCAGGCAAAAGCTTCTAAACCAGCCGTATCAGTGCCCTCTGTCGATCAGCCTGACGCCATCCCACCTCGCGATCGCAAGGTGTCACCGCTCGAAACGGAGGCGATCGTTGTGCCGGGTCAATTGGCATCAGAATCTAAAGAGAGCCTCCATCTGCCAAAGTTCAAACTACCGAGTTTTACAAGCCATCGCAATAGCGCTAATCCTGCTCTTGCCTCTAGTTTGCTGAAAGACTTGCTGACCATTACTGAAGGGTGGCAAACTGAGCTTGCCCAAGTGTTGCGCGATATGCAGGATTTGTATGCAGAAGGCCCAATCGTAGACGGCTGGCTAGAGTCTCATGCCCCTGATCCAGATGCAAATCCGGCAGTGTTGCGCCATGCCGAACCCGATCGCTTGATGAATTATGTCGAAGAAATCTGTGCGACCCCCGATGCCAAGGCAACGCCCCAAGTTCCTAAGTCCGGATATTTTTTGTGTGGCTTAAATGCCGATGGGCAGGTGTGGTCAACGCCCTGTCCTTCAGAGCAAGTTCCCAGCGTTAGCCTTGCGATCGCACGTCACCAAAAACTCCGTCAGTTGCTTGCGCGCAAGCAAGAGTTGGAAAACCGCCTCAATCAGCTATCTGAGACGTTGGTAGGGCTGCACAGTCAACTCAGAGAAGCGTAGGCGGCGCATGAATCTAGCGAGGCTTGGGTACTCTGTCCTGTAAAGATCGGGATTCAGTTCTGCTTCAACCCTATGCCTCAACCCAAGATTTCCGCCATCATTTGCACCCACAATCGCGATCGCTATCTCGGACTCGCGATCGATAGCCTGCTCCAGCAAGATTTTTCAAGCTTTGAGATCATTGTGGTGGACAACGCCTCCACCGATCGCACCCGCGACGTCGTGGAATCTCGGCTCAGTGACTCTCGCGTCAGCTATGTTTATGAAGCCATCACCGGCTTGTCGATCGCGAGAAATACGGGGGCAAAAGCGGCTCAAGGTGAGATTTTGGCGTATTTAGATGATGATGCGATCGCGAGCCGCCCCTGGTTGAGCCGTCTGCATGATGCCTACGTAGAAAATGAAAAATTGGCGATCGCAGGCGGGAAAGTAACGCTCCTTTGGGTGGATGGAATGAGCGCTCCGCCCTGGCTCTCAGAAGGACTTGCCGGAAATCTTGGAGCCTACGATTTAGGCAATTCTCCTGTGTTCATCACCCAACCCGGACTCACCCCCCGAGGACTAAATTATTCTATTCGCAGAGATTTTCTAGAACAGATTGGCGGATTTGATCCCCAACTAGGACGGGTGGGCAAAAACTTGCTGTCTAATGAAGAACTCCACATGACCCATCTTGCCCTAGCGTCTGGCTGGCAAGTGGCGTATCTACCAGAGGCTTTGGTTGCCCATCATGTCGCTCCAGAACGGGTGAAGCCGCGCTGGTTTCTCGATCGCGGGTGGTGGCAAGGTATTAGCGAGTGTTATCGGGAGCAGATTGCTGGAGAAGCAGGAATCGGTCAATTTCGCCGCGGGAGTGAGCGGTTGATTCGAGGATTATATAAGTCGCTAAAGTTTGCTGCTAATCCGTCTCAGCGCTTCGAGAATTTGGTCTACAGCTACGGTCAGATCGGATACCTGAGCAAGGCGTTTCAAGGCTTAGTGATGGCTTCTGCGGCAAAGCGATCGTGACTTCTCAGGTCAGCATTTAGTAACAATTAGTAATAAATAGAGAAAAGCTGGGGGTGTAAAGTTTGCATCCCCAATTTTGTATGTGTTGTGAAATGTTGAACCTCTTCTCTGACAAGCTTTTCAGCCAAATGTTAAGGTTTTCACGCGATTTGAAACCTTCCATTTATAATGTGAACGATTGTTAAGTGATTCTGTAAGTGGTCGCTTTTACCAGAAACGATCGCTGCCATTGCTAACTTGCTTGATGGATAGAAGAATTTCTTGGATTCAAAAGCAAGGTTTCAATCAAAAAACCGTCATACTTTGTCGTTTAAGTTTACTTAACTTAATCAAACTAGGGTAAGATTGGTTCACTAGGTATTAATCCTCATCCGGTTAACGACCTCTCTCAAAATCCGCCCAATAGAACCCTGTTTTATTGACTGTAGGATTTGTGGATAGTCACCGCCTCGCCTTGAGACACTTCGATTCACCCGCGAATCCTGCATTGCTCCCTATCGATCGTCAGAGACGGCACTCTACCGCCTTTCTTCTCTTTCGATAACCCAGCATCCCTGCGGATCGTCTAGTTGTGCTTTACATCGAACCGACTTCTCTTAGCTCTCTACAACACTAGCTTCTGTCCTCATGGTGAGTACTTCTTTCCCCTGGCTAACGACCCTAATCTTGCTGCCCCTGGTGGCATCTCTCTTCATTCCCGTTCTGCCCGATAAACAAGGCAAAACCGTTCGTTGGTACGCCTTGGGCATCGGACTTCTCGACTTTGCGCTCTCAGTCTATGCTGTCTCAAGCCAGTACAATTTCCAAAATTCTGATTTTCAATTGGCTGAAAGCTACGTTTGGGTGCCGCAAGTTGGAATAAACTGGTCAGTCGCGATCGATGGTATTTCAATGCCGCTCGTAATTCTGGCGGGCTTAGTCACTACCTTATCGATGCTGGCGGCTTGGCAAGTTAAGGAAAAGCCCAGATTATTTTATTTTCTGATGCTGGTCATGTATTCCGCTCAGATTGGCGTTTTTTGCGCTCAAGACATGATTCAGTTCTTTCTCATGTGGGAAGTTGAACTGGTTCCGGTCTACATCCTCATCTCGATTTGGGGTGGTCAAAAGCGGCTTTACGCAGCGACTAAATTTATTCTTTATACCGCGATCGGTTCTATCTTTATTCTTGTTGCTGCCCTAGCGATGGCGTTTTACGGCGATGTCATGACCTTTAACATGCACGAGTTGGGGTTAAAACAGTATTCGTTACCGTTTGAGTTGTTGGTCTATGCGGGTCTTTTGATTGCCTATGGCGTCAAACTACCGATCTTTCCGCTTCACACCTGGTTGCCCGATGCCCATGGTGAAGCCTCTGCTCCGGTCTCGATGATTTTGGCAGGCGTTTTGCTAAAGATGGGTGGATACGCGCTCATCCGCATGAATATTGAGATGTTACCCCATGCTCATGCCTACTTCGCGCCAGTTCTGGCTATCCTCGGTATCGTCAATATTATTTATGGAGCGTTGGCATCTTTTGCTCAGCGCAACCTAAAGCGGCGGATGGCATACTCTTCCATCTCCCATATGGGCTTTGTGCTGCTGGGCATTGCCTCGTTTACTGAGTTGGGCATGAATGGCGCAGTGCTGCAAATGCTCTCTCATGGGCTGATTGCCCCTGCGCTGTTTTTCTTAGCTGGAATTGTCTACGATCGCACGCACACCTTAGACATGGACGATATGGGCGGTCTGGCAAAGAAGATGCCGACAACCTTTGCTCTGTTTACTATCTGTTCGATGGCATCGTTAGCCCTGCCCGGAATGAGTGGCTTTGTGGGTGAACTGGCAGTTTTCTTGGGCTTTACGACTAGCGATGCTTACACAGCGACTTTTAAGGGAGTAGTTGTGCTGCTGGCGGCGGTGGGGCTGATCATCACGCCAATTTACCTGCTCTCCATGCTGCGTGATATGTTCTATGGCAAAGAGGGTAAAGCAGTGGTGCAAGCTGTTGTCTTAGATGTGAAGCCAAGAGAGTTTTTTATCGCGGCTTGTCTGCTGCTGCCCATCATCGGGATTGGGTTATATCCAAAGTTGGCGACTGAGACCTATGATGTGAAAACTGTTGCGATCGCAAGTCATGCTCGCAATGCAGTTCCGGTTGTGGCAAATCAGACCTTCAAAGATCAGCCTCAGTTTTCGATCGCAGAGCAACCTCCCTTTGGGATCGCGCCCAAGATGCCCATAGCAAACCCTGAGCTTTTGGGTATGGTCAGGTAAATCTCTCAATAAGTATTGCCATAAGCCTGGGGGAAGCCTCCAGGTTTTTTATGTTTGATATCAGTTAATGCAGGAATTCCGTTTATACCAAATTGAAAAAAGGGAGAGACAAATGAGAGAATGGGTTCTGCCGTGTGGAGAAAAACAGCAATGTCAGGTGT
>NZ_WVIE01000032.1 GCF_010091945.1 Myxacorys almedinensis A | reverse complement strand
GGCTCAGAACCCCCGCTTTCGCTTGGCTCCCTCACCCGCTTGACTAATATAGCCCTTGCTTTTCTATCCTGTCAAGCTTTTTGCCTAAAACTTTCCTCCCTTCTTTGCATACTCCCCGCTGACATAGATGAGGCAGATGAGATGGTGAGGCAGATGAGATGGTGAGGCAGATGAGATGGTGAGGTAAAGGTAATATTATTCCAAAGACACTATCTATGAGTAGGTTTCAGATATTGAGAATTTTACGCTTCATTTAAGGTGGGCATTGGCAGACGACCCGCGCCTTACCCACCCTCACCGACCCCTATCCCGGTTTTGAGCAGTTGAGCAAAGCGAGAATGGGGCTGATTGGCGAGGGTGGAACGATCGCCATATTCCAGCACTTGCCCCTGCTCTAAGATCAGAATTTGATCCGCCCGATGCACGGTTTGCAACCGATGGGCAATGATGATGCCTGTGCGATCTTTTAAAAGTTTGTTGATCGCCTGTTCAATTAACGCTTCTGTTTGAGGATCGAGGCGGGAAGAGGCTTCATCCAAGATCACCAAGCCAGGATTTTTGAGAAACACGCGCACCAATGCCAACAATTGTGCTTGCCCTGCGGAAAGCCCACTACTGTCTGAGCCAAGGTGAGTGTTAAGTCCATTAGGAAGCGATCGCAGCCACGGTGCTAAACCCAAATCTTCCAGCGTTTGTAGGATAGTGTCATCAGGGATTTGAGGATCAAAAAACGTGAGATTGTCCCGCACAGTGGCTTGAAATAGCTGAACATCTTGAGTGACCAATCCCACGCGCTGGCGTAATTCTGAGAGAGGAACTTGAGCGATCGCACCTCCGCCTAAGTGAATCTGACCCGATTGAATGTCATACAACCGTAGGAGCAATCGGGCGATGGTGCTTTTGCCACTACCTGTTCGCCCTAGTAGACCTAACACTTGACCGGCTGGAAGGTAGAAAGAGAGATCCTGGAGAGTCCAATTTTGGGGAGCGGGAAACTTTGCTCGTTCAGGGTTTTGATGCTTGCTGGTCTCGTAACTAAACCAGATTTGTTTGAACGAGACGGGTAACGCACCCATGGGTAGAGAACAATGCCCCTGGTTGCTCAGCATTGATTGCACATTCAGCACCTCACGAACGCGATGAATGCTGGCTTCAACCTGTTGCAGTTGTTCTAATTCTTCTCGAATGCGTTCGATTGGTTGTGCAAGTAAATTGGTGTAGTGAAAGATCAGGTAAGCGGTGCCAAGGGTGATGGCGTTTTGGCTCCAGAGATAAGCAGAAACGGCAAGCGCGATCGCATTGCCAATTGTAAACAGTCCCACGCTCGTTGCCCACAGCACAGTGCTGGCAAACCTAGCTCTTTGGTAAACCGGAAGCCAGCGCTGCAAGAGTTCGTAAAAGCGCCGCAGGACATAGTGAACCGCTCCATTCGCACGAATGTCTTCTCGACCAGCAACATGCTCGCCAATAAAGCCATAAAACTCGGCGCTGATCTGGCGATAGTCTGCCCAAGGTGAGATCGCTAGCGATCGCAGCCCTAACAGTAGCGATAGGGCAACCACAGCAAACGCAGACAGGCTAAGCCCTGCTAAGCGGTTCTCGAAGCAGAGCACGGTAAGAATACCAGCCAAAAGAATGCCGTTGCCCAACACATGAATCACCAATTGAGAGAAAAAGCGAGAGAGGGCATTGACATCGCCATCCACTCGTTCTAGCAACTCTCCGGGCGTGTGAGCTTTATGGAAAGATAAATCTAGCCGCAGGCAGTGGGCGGCTAAGTCAACCCGAAGCGCATTGGTCGCACTCCAAGCAACGGTTTCACCCAGATAGGTGGCAGCAACCGAAAAGACCTGAGTGAGCAGTGCGATCGCGGTAAATGCGATCGCGGCTCCTAGTAAACTCTGCTGCGATCCACCTTCAACTGCCGTGTCGATAAAGTAACCCAGAATTTGAGGGTTGATGATTTGCAGGACAATGCTGCTCAGCAGCGCGATCGCTAGCCCGATGACGCGCCCCCGTTGTGGTTTAAGGTAGTCTGCCAGAAGTGATCCGTATTGCTTGAAAGGAATTTGCATAGGGCAACATCATTGGCTCAGGATCTGCTTTCTAATGGGTTCAAATCGTTGCCCCTCAGAAGAACGATAACGTCCATCCAGTAGCGTAGCGTGAAGCCTACCACTGCATCAGACTGTTTTGGCTCCTAGCGGGAGTTTTTTGGCTCCTAAACGGAATTTTTATACCAATTACAGACTGAGGGTGGCACCCCGTCGTTGATCTGTCATGTTTGTCATCCAAACTGGTATTAGACTAATCGCGCTTGATTGTGATGAAGATGGAATTTGGGTTGTGGAGTGGTTCAGTATTCCAAGGTGTGTCAGCCAAGGTCGGACAAAACAAGAAGCCCTTGAAACCATCAAGAAGAAATTTGTTAACGCTTTCGGTTCTTGATCACCGCACAATCGCCTATTTCACATTGGCACGGGCACCCGTCTGGGCAGCGTAAGCGATCGCAAGGGCATCAGAGGCATCATCCGGTTTGGGCAGTTCTGATAGCCCAAAAAGTAGCATTACCGACTGTTGAATTTCAGATTTCGCGGCTCCATATTTGGCAACTGCCGCTTTAACTTGAGATTGGTGCAAGAAAATGGGTTCGTCTAACCCGCATTCTCCTAAGGCTAGCTCAATCACACCGAGTGCCCGGAGTACTTTGTTAGCGTTTGTATTCTCTCGGGTAAAGAACGGCATTTCTAATGCTACAACATCGGGCTTTAAAGCCTGGCACAGTTCGCGGATATCGTCATAAATTTGCTTGAGACGGTCATAAATTGGTGCTTTTGCGGGCGTAACGATCACCCCATAGTCGAGCGCTTTTGCATCGTAGATTGCGCCGTAACCGATAGTTGCGATCGCGGGATCAATGCCTAAAATTATTTTGCCTCGCAAATCTAGCATCAAGTCTAAAGCTGCTTTTATGGAGCCTGAAGGGTGTACTCACCATAATACACTCGAACTAATCACTCAGGTGAATACGCCGTTGAATGCAAGGTTATTTAAGCAAATCAATCATACTTTCATAGAGCGAGACAAATCGTTTATCGTCTAAAATCTGGTCATGATTCCACGTTGCAACAACGCAATATTGAGTCCCATCTTTCGCCTGCAAGCCGGTTGTGAGATTTAAGACGCCCGGTTCCGAGCCGCCTTTGAATATTACTCGTTCCCAGCCCTTTGAGTCTGAAATTCCTGGATTAATGCTCATAAGTGGCAGATCCTTGACAGTGTTCATGAGAGAACAAAGTTCATCAGGCGTAAAAAACCATTCAATGTCGATCGCGGTTGGGTCAGAGGTAAATTCTTCTACGCCCGGTAGGGGTAGTTGAGCAACCTTGTCTAACAGGGCGCGACGATTGGCTAGATTAGCAGCGCGATATTGTTGCAGAACGTCAAGGTTGGGTTGCGCCTTTAAAGTAAATGCTTCACGAGTGGTCAAAAACGGACGATTGCGAGGCGTCAGTTGCTCGATCGCTTCTCGTCCAACAAAATGAATTAAATGATCGGTTGCAGTGTTATCACTTTGCGAAATCATTAGCGCTGCCAACGACTGCACAGTGAGTAGAGAACCCTCTGCCCACTGATGCAAGAAACCAGAAGGAAGGCTTTTTTGGGTTTCGCTTATGGCAATGATGTCTTCCCAGCGATGTTGCCCAGCTTGAATTTGAGCCTTTAGTGCTGCCAAGACTGCTAGCTTAAAGGCAGAGCCAACTGCCAAGGGTGATGTTTCGTTTAAGCCGATCTTCTTGGTGTTCTTATTGCCATTGTTTTCTTGAATTAGTACGCTGACTTTTCCTGGAAGCTGTTTAAATTGCGCGATCGCATCTTCCAAGCTTTTTAGTGATACGCGAGCAGATTGAAATAGCAATCCTGCAATTTGCCCTTTTGCATTCAGCATGATCTTGGCTGGAATGCTACCTTTTTCGTAGATAACCTGATAGTCGCTGCCGCTTGGCTCAACTCGCTGATAGGTTCCCAATTCGGTTGCTAAACTTGTCAAAATACTTTGAACTTGTAGTGGCGAAACTTGGGCTAAAAAGTTTGGTGCAAACCAATCCGGAGAAATAGAATCGGCGGTGACGAGCCGTTCTAAGGCAGCTTGGGGAGAAATCGCTTGATTGTTAGACATGGCAAAAGCTGGGGCTTGATAGAAGGGCTGAAAAGCTCCACCTGCAAGTAAAACGATGAGGCTTACGCGAAACAGTTGTTTGGCAAGATACAGTAGCGGCATTTCAATTTCCTGATGCAGTTGCTTCAAGTATCATACAAACCGCTCCACCCGGTAAGACTAATCCTTATCAAAATCAGATCAACAGAAAATTCTGAAGACCTTTATGAGTCAACCCGTTTCTATTGTTCTTTCTTTAACTCCATCCTAGTTTCGATTGCACTTGTTGTAACTTGGCTAAACGAGTTCGAGTGTTACCTTGATTAATTTATCTACTGATTCGGGAATCATAAAATTTAGCATTGTATTGCTCTATCAGTTACTAATCTTTTAACCATGATTCACCACAAAGGTACTTCCGTTTTTGGACTGACTCTAGCATTGTATTTAGGGACAGTCTCATCGGCTCAAGCTCTTCCTGGACAAAACGTGCAGACTGTAATGCGGTGGGTGCAAAACCATGCTCTGCTGTCTCCGTTTGAGCGCGGCATAGGGGAACTAAGCGGATTGCCATTTTACAATAGCCAAGCAAAAGTGGAGAACGGCACTGTTGTATTTGCTATGAACCCAACAGATCGAACAGATAAGATCGTTGGTGAAGAAATAATCGCGTATCAGACTCAAAGCAATGCGGGTAACACAATCTTTACCAGAACAAATTCAGAAGGATTAGGGATAGTTCAACGCATTTATGATCAGTCGCTTACAAATGATTTTCAAAAGTCGAAATACGTGGCGCGAGTTGAATTTAATTACGTAGATTTGCGATTTTTTCAAGGAAAGCGATTTGGTTATTCCACTGTGTCGTTTAAGCAACCGACTGACGGACAGTGGTTTTATCACTTTAGGGTAATCTCTCTGGAAAACCTCAATGGTCTTATTTTAGGAGAGCAACAGTGCCGCAGACAAAGTGCGGATGGCTGCGAGTAAATGTTGCCCTTTTGAACTTGTCTTTGAACTTGTCTTTGAACTTGGCAAACACCTTTTGATGGGTTAGACAGATTGGAATTATGACTCAGCATATCTAACCCAATCGTTGTCCTGTTGTACGATCCAACGTGTTCTGCACGTATTTTGCGTAGACTGTAGGCGATACCTCTTCATGCGATCGCTGATAATCTTTTCTTTTTATGTTCGTTATTAAAAACATTCTTTGTCTCATTGCTCTAGTGTTGCCTTCGTCGTTCCCATCTAGTTTTTTTGCTTGTAGCCATTATTTTGTTTCATCCAGGCATTCTGGCTGTAAATTATGATCAACGTTCAGCCAACTTTAGCTTGAGCCAGTGCTATGAACAAAGCTGTTGCCGTATTCACTACCGTCGTGGTAGTGAGTTTCACTTATCCTGCTGTTGCTCAGTCACCCCAATTTTTCCCAATGCCCCAAGGCGGCGTGCGAGTCCAGCCCACAAATGCTCCTGTCACCCCTTTCGGATCAGCCGCTTCTCTGAATGGGTTGCGGACGCGATCGCTAGAAGACACTTCCCTGCCATCTCCCGCTACGTTTACGCTGCCTGCTGTCGGCAGCCCATCTCAGGGCAAAAGTCCGCTTGGCAGTTTAGAAATTGGTGGCGGCGGTCTCGATCTGAGAGCCAATCCGTCTAGCGTGTTTCCGCAGATTCCGGCGGAGTATAACGCTGGTATGAAGCTGCGCTATCGATTTGACCCACAAGAGTAGGTTCCAAACGAAAACCAAGCGCAAAGCCGTCGCTGTTCAACCTGTTGAATCACGCAAACTTCTCCTGTGATACAGTGAGCACGGTTCGCTCGTTTGTGGTGAAACTATGGCGCTTTCTGATTTTCTGGAGATTGGCAAAATTGTGGCGGCTCAAGGACTCCATGGAGAGGTTCGTGTCTATCCAAATTCCGATTTTCCAGAGCGCTTTGAAGTGCCAGGGCAACGGTGGCTGTTGCGCCCTCAGCAGATCGATCCTGAGCCGATTGGGTTAGTTCAGGGTCGCTATTTGGAGGGGAAAGGATTGTATGTTGTGCAGTTGGAAGGGGTTAGCGATCGCAGGAGTGCTGAAGCCCTTCGAGGTTGTCTATTGTATGTTTTGGCAAGCGATCGCTTAGAACTTGAAGATGGCGAATTTCATGTTGCGGATCTGGTTGGTTTGCCCGTTTACCATCAAATCACCCAAGAGCTTGTCGGAACTGTAACCAACGTGATGTCTGCCGGACATGATGTGTTGGAGGTTAAATCACCGCCGGGCAAGGTGATGCTAATTCCGTTTGTTGAAGCGATCGTTCCGGTGGTTGATCTCAGCAATCGGCGCATCGAAATCACCCCTCCAGGAGGATTGATCGAGTAGATTTCTGGTGTCTAAATAAAAACCAGGATTCTTAAGCAACCCTGGTTTTTGCGGCAGCCTGATTGATGTTCCCTACAAATCATTGATGTTCCCTAGAAATCTTGGTGCCAACAATCTATTCACCCGTCACCGACAACTCGTTGACCCAAACTCTAGGCGCAACACCAGACCCGGTAAATTCCAACTCCTTCTCCACGTAAATGATCGAATTGAGCACCTCGCGAATATCGCCTGCAACTGTTGCCGATTCGATACTAATTCGCTTTCCATCTTTGATCAGCCAGCCATCAAACGGGAGCGAAAACGATCCTTGCAACGCCTGCACCCCAGCATGAAGTGCGCTGAGATCATCAATCAAAATTACATTGTCTGCCGTATCCAAGCTGTAGTCTTCCGTCGCCGCTTCTCCCGGAAACACATGAAAGAAATTTGGGCTAACGGTGACTTTTGCGCCCATGCTGGCGTTTCCAGTTGGCTCGGTATTCATGCGTTTTGCCGTTCCAGCACTGTGCAGAAAGCTCGTTAAGATGCCGTTGGTAATGAGAGGCACTCGGCGAGTTGGCGTTCCTTCGCCATCAAACGTTTCTGCCCCAACGTTGTCTGGGTGCAATGCATCATCACAAACAGATAACAAAGGCGACGCGATCGCACAGTTGAGCGAGTCAGGAGTTGAAAGGCTCTGCTTATCGAGGATGCTCTGCGCGTTGTAAAGATTGGAAAACGCCCCTAGCAAACTTAAGAACGCTTCCGGCGAGAAAACCACCCGATATTTTCCGGTTTTCACCTTCTCATAGTTGAGGTGACTAATCGTCTTCTCAGCCGCTTCTTTGAGACATCCATCAATGTCTAGCTTTTCTAAACCCGTCCCAACCCGAAAAGCCCCGGCACTGCGCGGTTTTCTGCCTTCTTCTTCGGTCTTTGTGTAGAGATAAAGCGAAGCGTAGGAATGGGCTTCATGACGCATCGCGCCATCACTGTTGAGGTAGAACCGATCAATCGCTCGTTGTGCCAGCCCATTGTAGGGAACACCTGCGATCGCGGGATGAGCCGCTAGCAACTGCTTTTCTGCGTCAACCAGGGTTTCGAGTAGCTTAGAAACGTCCGCTTGGGGAATGCGATCGGATGCGCCGCCATGGGTAGGCGCGATCGTTGCCGTTGCTTCAGGGCTAAAGTCTGGCACATTGTCTTTAACGCCAAACGCACTCGCTTCCTGAGCCGTTTTCAGCGCTAGCTCTAAGCCGATCGGATCAACATCGGTAGTAGATGTGACACCAACTAAATGATCACCATTCCACACGCGAACGGTAACGCCAGATCGATTGGACGCCTTCATCTGTTGGGGTTCGCCCTGATCGACCTGCACACTCGTTTCATCGACTGTCGAGCCGTAGATGTCAAATTTTTTGATACCCAATTTCTGTGCGGTAGATTGGGCGTAGGAGGCAATTTCGGTGATATTTGACATGGAACTTTTGGTTGAATTTTAAGAATAAGGCTTGAGGGATGACAGCGTAGAGATACGGCACAGCCCCTCTCTACGCCTAATAGGCTGACTTGGTTAGCGCCCGCCCACGGTGATGGAATCAACCTTGATGTGGGGTTGCCCGACCGTAACATACACGCTGCCGCTCACCGAACCGCAGAATCCGGCTGCTAAGCCTAGATCGTTAGAACACATCGAAATCTTATCCATGATTTCCGTAGCTTCGCCGATCAGTGTTGCCCCCTTGAGGGGCTTCGTGATTTTGCCGTTCTCGATCAGATATGCTTCGTCTACGGCAAAGTTAAACTGTCCGGTGGGACCAACGCTACCGCCACCCATCTTTTTGCAGTAGATGCCTTTTTCAATTGAGTTAAACAACTCATCGATCGAAAACGTGCCAGGCGCGATGTAGGTGTTTCGCATCCGGCTGGCAGCCGCAAATGTAAATCCTTGACGGCGACCGCTTCCGGTTCGGGGGTGCCCGGTTCGCATAGAGCCTGCGCGATCGCTGATGAAATTCTTCAAAATGCCATTTTCAATCAGCAATGTGCGCTGTGCAGGCATTCCTTCATCATCCATATCAATTGTGCCAAAGGCATCAGACGTAATTCCTTCATCCCACGCCGTGAGATTTTCGTGGGCGATCTTTTCGCCCTTTTTCTCCGCAAATGGGGTCGTCTTACGCTCGATCTGAGTGGTCTCTAGCAAATGCCCACACGCCTCATGGAAAATCACGCCGCCAAACTCATTTGCCATGACGATTGGGTAGCTACCCGACTCGACATATTCGGCATACAACATCTTCGCCGCCGATTCTGCCACTTCCCTAGCATCGGTGCTGTACTTCCAGGTTCTCAAGAAGTTTGGATCACTCGTGCTGCCGACTCGTTTGTTGATCGACGAGCGATTTTCGCCATCTGCACACAGCAAACTGTATCCCACAGACTGGGTAAGGCGAATATCGCGGGCAAACGTGCCATCGCTCGACGCCACCAAGACCTCTTGCCAATCGCGAAAATAAACCGCCCGCCGAGATTGAACGTGGGTTGCCTGCTGCGCCAATTGACCATTGGCAGACAGCAACACATCGCCCATTTCGCGCATAGAGCTACAGTTGCCAAGCCACGCCTCTTTGCTTTTCTTGGTGGCATAGTCTCGTAGCAACTCAAGATGGATCTCAGGAATAAACGCATTCGCAGACGGAAGTTGCAAGCCCATGATGGACAAGCCCTTTTCTAGAGCCGCTTTTAACCCATTAAACGATAGGTCGTTGGTGCTGACATAGCAATCTGCCTTGCCCCGAAATACGCGCACCCCGGCTCCGGTTGAGAGACGCGGTGAAATGCTGGTGATGGCGTCATCTTCTGCCATACAGCTAATGTAATTTACCCGTTCTAAAAAGAATTCAATTAAATCTGCGCCTGCTGCTCGTCCTAACCCCAACAGCGTAGAAAGCGGTGCTTCCCAGGTTTCATCAAAGCGATCGGGGGCGTAAGTGTAGTTAAGGCTCGGCAATTCCTTAGAGATTAGTAGGGTCGGTGCTTGCATCAAAATGCCTCTTTAAATCTTTAATACTGGCGCTTTACTGTCTATTGTAGCGAAGGGAAGGAAGACTGGATAATCCCAAACCAGCACAGAAGCGCCGCAATAGACGAGCGACCTTAGCTTTCGTAAGCCTCCATGGGCAAGCAAGAACAGATCAAGTTGCGATCGCCATAGGCATTATCCACCCGCCCGACGGGGGGATAGAACTTGTGTTCGCGAGTCCAGGCGGTCGGGAAGATCGCCGTTTCGCGAGTGTAGGAGCGCTGCCAATCAGACGTGAGATCAGCAACCGTGTGAGGCGCATGTTTAAGCGGATTGTTGCTGCGATCGCGCGTTCCATTCTCAATCTCGCGAATCTCTTCGCGAATGGCAATCATTGCATCGCAGAATCGATCTAACTCGGCTTGCGATTCACTCTCAGTTGGCTCCACCATCACCGTGCCAGCCACAGGCCAAGACACAGTAGGCGGATGGAAACCATAATCAATCAAGCGCTTGGCAATGTCATCCACTTCGATGTCTGCGCTTTTTTTAAACTCCCGCAAATCGAGAATGCACTCGTGGGCAACCAACCCATTCTTACCCGTGTAGAGGACGGAGTAATATCCTTCTAGCCGCTTAGCAATGTAGTTGGCATTGAGAATGGCAACTTCTGTCGCCTGAGTCAATCCATTACTGCCCATCAGGGCAATGTACATCCAGGAAATGGGCAAAATGCTGGCGCTGCCCCAAGGAGCCGCCGACACCGCACCGATGCCCCGCGTGCTACCCACGCTGATCACCGAATGTTGGGGCAAAAACGGCACAAGATGAGATGCTACGCCGATCGGTCCCATGCCGGGTCCGCCCCCGCCGTGGGGAATACAGAAGGTTTTGTGTAAATTCAAGTGGCAGACATCGGCTCCAAAATCGCCAGGGCGACACAAGCCAACTTGAGCATTCATGTTTGCGCCATCCATGTAGACCTGCCCACCATGGGCGTGAACGATGTCACAAATCTGCTGGATGCCTTCCTCAAAGACGCCGTGGGTGGAGGGATAGGTCACCATTAGGGCAGAAAGGTGCTCGCGATGCTGTTCGGCTTTGGCGTTGAGATCGGCGATGTCGATGTTGCCATCGGGATCACACGCGATCGCAACGACTTTCATGCCTGCCATCACCGCACTAGCAGGATTTGTGCCATGGGCTGACTGCGGAATCAAGCAGACATGCCGATGCCCTTGCCCTCGGCTCTGATGATATTGCCGAATCACCAGTAGCCCGGCGTATTCGCCCTGAGAGCCAGCATTGGGTTGCAGCGAGATCCCAGCAAACCCGGTAATTTCAGCCAACCAGCGTTCGAGTTGCTGAAATAGGATTTGATAACCCTTCGTCTGCTCGATCGGTGCAAAGGGATGGATCTGCCCAAATTCTGCCCACGTAATCGGCATCATTTCTGCGGTGGCATTGAGTTTCATGGTGCAAGAACCCAACGGAATCATAGCCGAGGTGAGCGACAGATCTTTGGATTGCAAGCGATACAGGTAGCGCAGCAGTTCTGTTTCAGAGTGATATTGGCTGAACACGGGATGGGTCAGATATGCCGAGGTACGGGCGAAAGATGGGGAAATTTGCCAGGGAGCAGGCAGCAATTCGGGGGAGGCGTCGAAAATGGACAGGAGATCGAGCAGATCAGAGGTGGTTTCGTCTAGGGACAGGGCGATCGCATCTTCGCTCAGTTTGCGAAGGTTGATCCGACGCGCCAACGCCCGTTGCACCATCTCATCTGCCCGCCCTGGTAGGTCGATTCGCAGCGTATCAAAAAAGGGGTCGGGGCTTAGCGTATAGCCTGCTTTCTGCAAGCCACCTGCCAACAGCGCCGTCATCTGGTGAACCCGTTCTGCAATGCGCTTAAGACCGGTTGCGCCATGGTAAACCGCATACATTCCAGCAATCACCGCTAATAGAACTTGTGCCGTACAAATATTACTAGTGGCTTTGTCTCGGCGAATGTGTTGTTCACGGGTTTGCAATGCTAAGCGCAACGCTGGATGACCATTTTTATCTTTAGAAACGCCAACCAGCCGTCCGGGAATTTGTCGCTTGTAGGCGTCTTTGGTGGCAAAGTAGGCGGCGTGAGGTCCGCCATAGCCGAGGGGAACGCCAAATCGCTGAGTGTTGCCAACGGCGATGTCTGCCCCAAATTCGCCCGGTGGCTTGAGCAGGGTAAGGCTGAGCAGATCGGCGGCAACGGTGACGAGTGCCCCAGCTTGGTGAGCGCGATCGCAGAACTCTGTATAGTCATAAATCGCACCATCGGTGGCAGGATATTGCAACAACGCACCAAAGATTGGGATATCAAACGCAAACGTTTTGTGATCACCAACGATCACGTCAATCCCTAGCGGCATGGCGCGAGTGCGAATGACATCAATAGTTTGAGGATGGCACGCTTGGGAGACCCAAAACGCATTCGCGTTATGTTTAACTAAGCCATAACTCATCGCCATTGCTTCTGCACTAGCGGTGCCTTCATCTAAGAGCGAGGCGTTGGCGATTTCCAAGCCGGTGAGATCAATGATCATCGTTTGGAAGTTGAGCAGCGCTTCCAAACGACCTTGGGCAATCTCTGGCTGATAGGGAGTGTATTGCGTATACCAACCGGGATTTTCCAGAATGTTGCGCTGGATCACCGGAGGCGTGATGCAATTGGAGTAGCCCATGCCAATAAACGAGCGGAAAATCTGATTTTGCCCTGCGATCGCTTTGAGGTCTGCCAGCGCCTCATACTCACTCCGAGCTTTATCGATCTGAAGCGGACGCCGCAGCCGAATCCCCTGCGGGACTGCCTTGGCAATGAGATCTTCGAGTGACTTCATCCCCAACACACCAAGCATGTGCTGCATCTCAGTCTTGCGAGGTCCTAAATGGCGATCGACAAACCGATCTGGGTAAGCCAAATCCGCAGACTGACTAGCATGGCTCGATCCAGCCTTTGAAGGCGCAGTGCTCTCGGAAATCGCCGTCTCGCTAAAACGATTCAGATCAGCCGTGGATTGAAGTTGAGTGACAGGCTCAGACATAGACAATGGTACGGATGAGGTGGACTAGGACAATCAGTGTAGACAAATGATGCCGATGGAATTAGAGTTTAACCGTTCCTCACAAACGGATCGGTTGAGGGAGGGGAAGGTTTATCTTAGAGTCTGTTATTCACATTTTGCAACAATAAACCCGCTACAGATGTAAGCGGGTGTGAAGGAATAATGAAGTTGCGGTGTAGATTTACGGGAAATACGGAGAGGGGGACAGAACCGAAGCAAAGGAGACCTACCAGACTATTCAAACATTCTCGCAGACTGCCTTTTTGCAATGCCTAGAATGGTTTGTCCTCAACTCGTTTTTGGAACATATCCCTGAATTTCTCGCTGCCATAAAATATCTGCAACTCTGGTCACGCCTGCTTTAAGATGACGACGATAGGTACTAAAGGGCAAATCTAGCGCTTCCGCCGCTTGTTCTTGAGTTGGCGCAGGAGACAAATAGGTTTGGTATAACGCCCGGTAGAGTTTTTCGTCGCGGGGAGAGACCTTCAACAATTCCGTCGCGTCTCGCACCCAAGATTGCAGAACGGCAATTCGCTTTGCGCTGTCATGGGTTGCCGCGTGTTCTAAGACGAGGCGCGATCGCAGCAACCGATTGTCGTGCAACATATCCGGACGCACAAAATGACGCAACGCTTCCTGCACAGCGCTAGCAAATTCTGGCTGACTTAACACTAACGGAGAGTCAGCCGCATCAGACAAGGCGAGCATCGGAGCAGACGGTGCAATTTCTCGTTGCACTAACCGTTCTTGCCATGCCGCCGGAGAGACCACCCGCCAGTCATGTCCGTAGACTCCATAGCGTCGCTTGCCCACCTCAAAATCTGCTTCCGGAATTCGCGCTAAATCAGCATAGCTAAACAAATTTGCCCACATGGCTGGCTCAGCACAAGGAATGAATGTAAACGCGATTCCCGGTGTGTTGCGATGCTGCTGCACGACACTGGTAAAGATCTGCCGTTGCGTCGGGGAAACCCCTTGATAGGTGTGCTGCGCCATCCAGAAGCGATATAAAATGGCACCTTCGCCCGATCGCAAGGGCGCGTATTGCTGGAGATACTGCCAAGCCGCCCGGGTCGCGGGGTCAGCGTCGAGATCGTCTAGACTGGCTTGGTGCAGGGCGATCGTCATGACAAACCCGGTAAAGCGCTGATCGGCATCGCGAATCACCAACACATTTTGCGGCTGCCGCGCCAACCAATGCGCTGCCAGACGTGCCGAGGCTTCTCCTTCGTACTGGGTCACCGTCTTAAGCAAGGCAGTGCGATTGGCTCTGCCAAGCTCCGAAGGATCGCGCTCTTGAAATCCATCGGTTTGCAAATGGCACTCTTCTTGCCAGGTGAACCGGGACTTAATCACCACGTTGTGACGATGGAGAAACAGACAGTCGAGCAAAATCTGCTGTTGTTTATGCCCTTGAGTCAAGCCTAGACGGGCTGAATAATAGGCGTAAGCCCGCGCTTGCAGGGTGGCGTACCAGTTAGGATTGCGCCAACGCAAGTCTGTGACTAAAATATCTCGCGCCAACCGATGAGGAAATACTCCTGATGCCCCAACCTCAATAAACGATAGCCCACACAACCATTCAAATAGTTCATGCACATCTAACCCGTGCAACTCGATCTCATGGACGGTTGCTTCATCCAACATTTCAGCGAGTAATGCCTCTGTCATAAGGCGCACGGTTGCACAGGCTTCTAGCGTCTTGCGGTGAGCAGCACTGGGAACTTCTTCTAAAAACTTTTCGAGCAGCGTCTTAATCACATTGGGGCTGGCTTTCGATTGAAGCTGAATCTCTTGCCCCTGCGCCAAGGCATCCACAACCAGAGACAGCGCTAACGGATGACCAGACGTAAACTCAATAATGGTTCGTTGCTGGGCGACTGGAATAGCTCGCTTCGTCAGATACAATCGGCTTTCGTCTGGAGTCAGATTTTGCAGCGCGATCGACTGTAGCAATGTCTGCCAGCCTGGGTCAGTTTGCCACACCGAAGACAGGGCACACCGCCCCGCTAGCACGACTAAAATGTGTTCTGACAACTGAGGCAAAAACACTTCACGCAGCCAACCATCCAACGGAGTCAACAGTTCATAGTTATTAATTAGGAGCACATAGCGATCGCTTTGGGCTGCCAAAATAGGGGTGGGGGCATCGGTTGGAGCGAGATGCATCGCCGCCCGGAGTGCACTGAGAAATGCATCTGGCAACGGGTCAAAGTTGCGGGCATCTAGGTAAGCGACTGGGATTTGCGACGACTGACAGATTCGCATCCATTCTCGCAGCAGCATGGTCTTGCCAACCCCACCCACGCCAGACAGGTGAAGAACCGAAAATGGGAGTTTTGCGGCATCAATCGCGGCTTTAAAGCGATCGCACTCGTGTTGTCGTCCAGTGAAATAACGTTGCCGTTCTGCATTTAGTCGTTCTAGCAAAAGCAGGGGCATAGTATCTCTCCTACGATAGACATTTATGTTAAAGAGGTAGATGTTTGTTAAAGAAACTGTTTAAGTTCAGACCATCACTCAGACAGTCCATCAATTCAGGGATTACGACTTCTTGACTTCTTCCTATAGCCAGGAAATGCAAATAATTATTGTCTGTTGATTCAGAAGTTACAACCTGTAATCAAGAAATGCAGATAATTGTTGTTTGTAGTTTGAGTACGAAGCCATTGTTGAACTAGATTCGCATTTTTAACAAATTGCAATCAAAAAAATGACATATCTGCATATGGGAGTAGCAACGCTAGAACGATGCACATGCACTCATGTGTCGAAAGCAATGTGTTGAATCAATGTAAGCGGCGAGAAACCACGACCGACGCAGGGTGAAGGTATAAAAGCGATCGCCCATTAGATCACTCATTCCATGCCTTGCAAAAATCGTTGAAGCAGATTAGCAGATAAATATTGGCAGACAGATGTAATCAACGTCAGTTCAAGTTCAGCCCTAAACCGCCAAGAACGCTACCCATCGCTCTCGCCGCTCCACCCGTCGTTCTCATTTCCCTTAGCGAGGGGGTGTCGGGGGACGGCTTCCGTCTCCTGACAAACGGGGGCGCGGGGGAAAGTCCCCCGAACAGTGGCAACGCCACCCAGCCCTCTGTGCCACACCCCGTCTAATCCCAATTCACGTCAATGTAAGTCTTGCAGCAGGCTCATCGCTCGTTTCGGAACGGTCTATTGCTGAAACTGCCACACCCGGATGGTCTGATCTTTACTAGCACTCACAAGACGTTGAGAATCGATCGCTAGCGCTAAGATCCAATCTGTGTGGTCAGAAAGCGTCCGAAGCAATGTTCCAGTTTGGGCAGACCATAGGTTGATGGTGTTATCAACGCTGCCACTAATTAGCAGTTGTCCATCTGTGCTAAATACGACAGCAACCACTCGCGAGGTGTGCCCAACAAAGGTGCGGAGCGCTTCCCCGGTTCGCCAATTCCAAAGGATGAGGCTGTTATCCCAGCTTGCACTAGCAAGGGTTTGCCCATCGGGACTAAACGCAAGGGCACGAACCGCCGCAGAATGCCCTGCGCTCATCTCTGAAGGCATGGTTCTGAGCCGTTCACCCGTTTCGAGATCCCAAATTTTAAGGGTTTGATCGAGGCTGGCAGTCGCAACAGTTTTCCCATCTGGGCTGATTGTGACAGAGAAAACGCGGCTGTCATGGGCTGGAATAGTGTTTAGAAGTTCTCCGGTCGGGAGATCCCAAATTTTGAGGAGTCCGTCTTCACTGCCACTAACCAACGTTTGTGCATCCGAACTGATGGCAACTGACCAAACGGGATTGTCCTGTTCGAGCGTTTGGATCGGTTGGTTGCTTTGTAAATCCCAAATTTTGATCGTGCGATCGCCACTGCCACTGACCAGCGTTCTGCCATCGGGTGTAAGAGCTAGCGATCGCACCACATCTGTGTGCCCAGAGAGGGTGTTGAGTACAGTCCCCGTCTCAACATTCCAAATTTTAATGGTTTGATCATCGCTACCACTGATCAACGTTTTTCCATCCGAACCCAAGACGAGCGACCAAACGGGATCTAAATGCTCTGTCAATGTTTTAGCAAGGGTCAGATTTTCTGAACGCCTGTTGTCAGAATCTTGGTTGTCAGAATCTTGGTTTGAGGCAGACGTTGAAGTTGGTGTGAGCGTTGCCACTGGAAAGAGCCGGAAACCATAGAAACCGCCGATCGCCAGCGCCATCAGTGCGATCGCGGCGATTAGCGCCAAGCGCAACTTCCGAGAAAACGGCGTTGCCAAGCTTCGACGGCTTGCACCCCGCCTCCAGTGCCAAAGTCTAAAAGCCTGTCTTGGAGATGCATCAGGTCTTACTTTTGCTAGAAGCAGTTGCTGATAGGTTTCTGAACTCAATTGCTCCAGCGATTCATTTGCTGCAATCGATTCAATTCCATCTACGGTTCCTTCAGAGTTGCGCCCTGCGTCAATCGCAGAATTGCTGTTAAGTTGTTTTCCACCCATTGTGCTAACCAGAGCGTCGGGTGAAGTCAGTTCTTCTAAAAGCGGTTGAGTGACGATCGACCCTTCCAAGCCAAGACTCTGTGCTTTGTATGCTTCTGGCGCAAACAGCTTCAATAATTTTCCCTGTTGCAAGGTTAGGTAGCTGCGTTCTTGGATGGGAGCCGCGATCGCAACGCCAAGACGGGCAGGTTGATAACGCCCATCCTCTGGGAGGAGAATACTTTCTAAATGAATTGGTAGACAGTGCCGATCAATCTGCTCAATCGGCCCGGTCGAGAGACACGTAAAAATAGATTCGAGGTGAATAGGTTGTAGCAACCCAGCGAAACAATAGCAGATAAAATAGGGAATATGACTCCGACCCAGATCGTCTGCGCCATCGTTGTAGACCCAGCCAAACAACGTTTGATTGGCAGATAGTTGATGAAGATAAGCGGCTCGATAGTCAGCACTGGGAGGGTTGTAGGAATCCCAGTATTGGTAAACAATTTGTTCAATAAATTGCTGGCAAATTTCAGGCGGAACCTCTGCACTTGTGAGTGCTTGAAATCCCACCTTGGCAAGACTGGTGTAGATAAGTTGACCTAACAGCAGAGACATGGGCAAGCTTCAATCGTAATTCGTGATCAGCGTTGATTGCTTTGGCGCTCAGAAAACTCAATCCTCTCGATCACTGCGAATTACGAATTACAAACGGGAGGGTTGCTCTTGGCTGGGAACTTGAATGGGATTTGTTATCGAGTATCCGATCGCGAATAAGAATAACATGACAACTCCCAGAAGACCGAGTGTGATCAATGTTAGCGTCAGGAGCGATCGCTGTACATGAGGTGGAAAGAGTGGCGGCGCGAAAACAGTCTGAGTCAAGCTACTGGCGAGAGTGCGATCGGGTTGAAATCGGTGATGTTTGTTTAATTCTGATAATAGCCACAGCAACGGATCTGCGGCACCTCTGGCATTGAGCATAGAAGTGCCACTGATGGAAACAATTGGGATTGCAGAGTAGAAATATTTGTAATTGGCGTTGAGCGCATCAAGACGCATTGTGAGCGGTTGAAGGTTTTGTTCAAGCTGAAGCTGGGTGGCAGGTCCAGACGCTAACGCATCACACTTGGTCAGAATGAGAGCAAACGCATAGTTCAACCGATGTTGACCGATCAGCGAGGCAATAGCAATCACTTGGTTGAAGATGTCCTCCAACGTATGGGCATAGTCTGAATCGTGAACGAGAGCTTGAGCGTTGATAAACACACAGCAGCCGTGCGAGTTTAAAACGAGTTCTTGAAAATCGGGATTGCGAAGATTACAAGACTCGCCTGGAATATCCCACCAACGGAAATTGCAGAGCGTTTTGATGCCCCGCAAGGCGTGGTGCTTCAAACTAAAGTTGAAGTTAGTAATTTTGATAGTGGCGGGGGGATATAAGCCCGTTTGTTGAACATGATACAGAATTTTGTCCAAGTTGCTCTGCACCTCGCTGTCTTGGCACTCAAACCAAGAGGACTGAGGATGATCTGACCTGTCATCGCCCTGCAATTCAGCGTAGCTACCTGCTAGAAAAACAGTCTTACCGACTCCACGCTGACCAATACTCAGGAGGCTGAATGTTTTAGGAGACGGTTTAGAGAATAGCCGCATAATCATCTATAGTCATCTGGGGTAAGAGATGAGAAAAAAGGCAGATAATGACTCACACATTGCGCAACAAAAAATTGACAACAAATGAGCGATCGCTCAAAAGACGCTCAAGTAAACCGGATAGGGAAAGTCTACCAAAGTGAACTGGAAGAGCAGTTTACTCTCTTTCGCCCGTTTTAACAGACTTTCCTCTATTAGCCCATAGCCGAAGGCTCTGCAAAGTAATATTTGTTTCAGGGCGAGACAGCAACGTAGCAAAACGTTGACAAACATATCCTAAAAAACCGCATCAAAAGAACCTCCTAAACAAATCAAGGATTCTCAAAAACGAACTCGCTTGAAAATTGTCTCCACCAAAAATGGCGAATGTAGTTTGTCGAAAACTGTATCCAGTTCGAGTTGAGGATGAGGCGCTCAAACCGTCTTGATTCCCAACACTCATTTGACTTTCTCCGAAAGTATCGATCGCGGTTTCTTGAAAAAAGAGAGAGGGAGCCATGTCACACCCACCCGCAACGCTCTCCTCTTGGGTCGCAGACAGTTCGGTAAAAGATTGATCGAGTTCAGACATAGTAATAACCTCGTTATTTTCAATACGACAAAAACTTCAAATGGTCTCCGGGCAATGCACCCAACTCGCTCGGCGAACCTTGTATCTTCACTTCACCCTTATCGAGCAACACAATCCAATCGGCGCGATCGATGACACTCGGACGATGAGTAATCATGATCGTCGTTTTATTGCGGCGAGTCGCCAGCAACCGATCGAGTACCTGCGCTTCACTCACCGGATCGAGACCAGCCGTCGATTCGTCGAGGATGAGTACCGGAGGATCGGTGACAATGCCCCGTGCGATCGCGAGGCGCTGCCGTTGTCCACCCGATAGATTCGCACCAAATTCGCCTAACACCGTTTGATATTGATTGGGCAACTGACTGATAAAGTCATCTGCACCTGCAATCTGGCACGCTTTCACAATCTGCTCAAACGAAATGTAGGGCGTTCCGAGGCGAAAATTTTCAACGATCGTGCGGCTCCAAAAGTGGGCATCTTGCGGCACATAAATCACCTGTTGGCGCAAACAATCGAGGGATAAATCTTGCATGTTGTAATAGCCAATCCGGACATTGCCCGAATTGGGTTCATACAATCCAGCAATGAGTTTAGCGAGGGTGCTTTTTCCGCACCCCGATGTGCCGATCAGCGCGATCGCTTTTCCACCCGGAAGCGTGATGGAAAAATTTTCCATCAAATCCACTCTGCCCGCATGGTGAAAATTGAGGCGGTGACAGATCACGTCAGCATCTGCCGAAAGCGGAGCAAAGGGCTTTTGGGTATTGCCGCTCACTTCTGGCGTCGCATCAATCACTTCCGACACCCGATCGACCGCCGTTTGAGACCGAAAATATTCATCTACCAAGCTCAAAATGGCAGTCATAAAGGCTAACACATTGCCCTGCATACCATTGAACGCTAATAGCTGACCAATGCTGAGTTCTTTATTGATCACCAAAAAGCTACCCAACCCGAGTAGCACAACCGTTCCAATGCGGCTCACCTGTTGCGTAAACGTGCCTGTGATGATGCCAATTTGAGTCGTACTAAAGGTTAAATTCGCAAGACGACCAAACCGACTCTGCAACTCTTCCCAAAACTGCGGAGCCGCATTCGTCGATTTCATCACCAAGGCTCCTTTAAAGGTTTCAACTAACACGCCTTGGTTTTCGGACGATAAAACTAATAGATTTCGAGTCGCTCGTCGCAACGCTGGTAGAAACGGTACTACGGATACCGTCATTAACAGACCAATAAAAAGAACGGCTACAGTAAGTTTCCAGCTATAAAATAGCATAAAACATAAAGAAACCAATGCGATGAAGAATTGGCTGGGTAATCCGATCACAACATGACCCAGCAATTGATTGATCTCGTTGATATCCCGCAGTCGGCTCACAATTTCACCACTACGACGAGTCTCATAGTAACTGAGGGGCAAATGAAGAATCTTGCGCCCAAAGTCCAGTACAAATCCCAACTGAACCCGTTGACTAAAGTGAGCAATCAAGGTGGACTGCAACAGTTGCAGGCTGCCGCTAAATAAACTCAACACGACGACACTCACAATCACGACCGTCAACAGTTGAGCATCTTGTCGTACTAATACATCATCGGTAAGAATCTGCATCAAGAGCGGACTTGCCAGAGAGAGCAGCCCCAACACTAAGTTGATGAAGAGCGCCCCCAATAGCAGCGATCGATAGGGGGAAACTCGTTGCAAAAAGCGTCCAAACCCCTCTTTGGTTTCGGCTTGAGCGGCAGGCAAAAATGCCTCTGGATCGGGTTCTAGCAGTAGCATAATGCCGTTCCAGGCGGTCATTAGCTCCTGACGCTTGACATAACGAAGTCCCAAAGCGGGATCGGCAACGATGAAGTTTCGCCCCCGCTTGCCATACAAAACAACCCAGTGATAGCCCTTCCAGTGGATCACACCGGGAAGCGGCAGTTCGCCCAGTCGATCGAGAATTTCCCCAGACACTTTGACCGATCGCGTCTTAAACCCCAACCGTTCAAATCCTCGTCGCAGCCCTAATAGAGTCGTTCCAAGTTGACCTGTTCCCACCGCTTCTCGACAGCGAGCAATACTCAAAACCTGTCCATAGTGTTTGCTAATCGAGGCGAGACAGGCTGCTCCACAATCTTCCTCACTCAGTTGTGACACACATTGATAGCCGTGTCTTGATGAAGCAACCATAGCCAAACCTTAAACCTGCGTCATACAACTGACAAATTACACGAATAACAAATTACAAATTTGAGATCAACCTTGTCTTTCTGAGAATAAATTGCACAACAGTTTCTTGACGTGAAATAATATCTGCACTTCCTACCATTCCAGCTTGCAGTTGGCACTGGCGGCGCTCATCGCCAACAAACGCGTTTTCCGGTTGCATTGTGATTTCGTAAGTAGCGGGGACATTTTGTCCATCACTTGCAGGTCGCGCATCAGGTGCTACGGTTTTGACCGTGCCATTGAGGGTGCCATAATCAGGATACGGACATGCCGAAACCCGCATTTGCACCTGTTGTTCGGGCTTGACCTTATCAATGTCTTGAGCCGAAACTTGCGCTTTAATCACGAATGGCGCGTTCTGAGGTGCAATCAGCGCGATCGCTTCTCCAGACTGCACCACTTGGGATGGATTGCGAAGATTGAGTTGGAGCAAGGTTCCAGAAATAGGGGCGCGGATCGTGCTTTGGCTAAAATTGCGCTCAGCTTGTTGCAGTTCTTTTTGGGTGCGATCGAGTTGACGCTGTAATTCGATCTGATTTTGCACGAGTTGTTCTCGCTGTTGCTGCAACGTGGCTAACGTCGAGGCTCCTTGAGCTTGGGTTTGAGCAATTTGCTCTTCTGCCCTGGCAATTTCTGCATCTGTCGGATTTAACCCAGAACTGGCGCGATTAACTTGAGCTTGGGCAACAGCAACCGCCGCCTCTTTTTCTTTTAAAACTAGAGTTGCGACTGCACCTGCCTCAGCAAGCTGGCGAAATCGAGTCAGTTGCTCTTGGGCTAAATTGAGCGCGGCAGTTGCTTCTTGAACGTTGGATTGAGATATTTGTTGTTGGTCTTGAAACACCCGTTGTTGGCTTCTTAACTGCGCTTCTGCGGCTTGAGTGCTGCGCTGCGCCAAGTTAGACTGCGCTGCAATTTGACTGTCGAGGGCTTGAGTTTGAGCCGTCACCTGAGCAAGTTGCAGTCTTCCCTGCCGGATATCCCCCTCTAGCTGGCTTTGGGTGGTTGCAAAGCGGGAGTCATCGATTCGCGCAATCACATCCCCAGCCTTGACGGTTTGATTCTCTTTCACGACAATTTGTTCTACGGTGCCCTCGATCGCGGTTTGCACGAGGCGCAGATCGCCAGCAGGTCGGATAGTGGCGGGTGCCTTAACCGTCACGTTGTACTTTAGCACCGTAGAAAGCAGCACAGCAGTTCCAAAGATAATGACCAAGACGCCGCCCCCTGCGATCGCCCAAGGGCTAAGCCGGGGGAGGAGTTCGTTACTGCTGATGGTTGGGAGTTGACTCGGTGTGTTCTCCATAGGATTGCAACCAATGAATGAACAGTAAATGCGCTATGATTGCTTCATGAAAGACACAGCTTTTGCAATCAGATTAGAATATTGTGGGTAAGAAAAGATTCCAGAGCAGCGATCGCATCTCTTAATTGGCTGGCTAATAAATAGATTGCGTTACATCACAATCAAGTTATCAGTCAATAGAGAACGCAAGATCCATCAAGATGAACATGATAGACATGCTCTGGAATCTTTCACAATTGCTTCCTAGCATTAAAGAGGCGACTTAGAATTTGATGAAGTCGCCTGGGTTGAAATTGAGCGAGAAGTCTTTAGAAGCGCTCGTGAAGAGGTCAGCCTTGTCAGCAGCAACCAATTGGCTGACGTTGCTACCCATCGGTCCTGACGTTGCTTCTGCTTTAAAGGCAAGGGATTCCTTCGAGAAATCAAAATCAGTACTAATCATGTCCATCAAGCTGATGCCACCTGAGACGATTTCTTGTTGTTCGTCAGACAGTTCCATCAACAGTTCAGATTGTACGGTTAAACGGTTCACGGTATGTACCTCGTTGAATGTGTTTGTTGGTGTGTAACTTCCAACTGTTTACAGTTTGCCTGGTTTTATTGCTGGCTTCCAGGTCAAAAGCTGCTCACTTTTTGCTCACTTTTTGAGGTTTAACTTTTTATTGAAAGCCAAATTTCTGATAATGCTCTCAGCGATCGTGGGTGACAGATCTAGCTGCTAGTAGATTGTCAACTTTGAGTTAATGGGTGGAGGGGTGAGAGGGTAGAGGGGTAGAGGGAGATGTTCCCCAGGAGAAAGTGAACCACACTCTGGCTCTCTTGCGTAGAAAATTTTGCAAGGGAGCGCTCAACACCCCACACTCCTCTTCTCAACTCCCCTCCACCAATCCGCGATATTGCTCTGCCGACATGCCATTGTCAACCTCACTCGGATCGCTCACTTTAACTTTGATCAGCCAACCGGCGCTATAGGGATCGTTGGCTAAATTCTCTGGCGCATCTGCCATCTCGGTGTTAGATTGCACCACAGTTCCAGTCACGGGAGACTTGAGATCTTCTACAGCTTTTACCGATTCGATCGTGCCAAAGCTTTTGCCTTTCGTGACTTCTGTGCCCACTTCAGGCACTTCTAAAAACACAATATCGCCCAATTGATCGATCGCAAATGCTGTAATCCCCACGATCGCAACGTCGCCCTCAAGCTGCGTATATTCGTGGGTGTCGGTGTATTTTAGATGGTCGGGATACTCGAATGCCATGATGATTTGACGAGATGAAGACGAACTAATTCTACTTCTTGGCTCGGTAAAATGGGCGCTTGACGACGATCGCAGGACACAATTTGCCGCGAATGCTGACCTCTACTGGCTGCCCGGGTTGGGCAAACGCAACGGGGACATAGGCAAGCGCGATCGCGCTCCCCACAGTTGGTGCCAGGGTTCCACTCGTGACAACCCCGACCGCTTGCCCATCCACCACAACCGGGTAGCCATGGCGCGCAATGTTTCGCCCCTGCATCTGCAAGCCAACCAACCGCCGGGTGACGCCCTCTTTTTTCTGCTGCTCTAGCACCGATCGCCCGATAAAATCTCCTTTGCGATCGAGATGCACCACCCAGCCTAATCCCGCCTCTAACGGGCTAATCGACTCGTTGATATCCTGTCCGTAAAGCGCCATTGCCGCTTCAAGCCGCAAGGTGTCCCGCGCTCCCAATCCGCAGGGCACGACACCCCTATTGAGCAGCGATCGCCACAGTTCTACGCCAACGCCCGGATCGACCATGACCTCAAAGCCATCTTCGCCGGTGTAGCCAGTGCGGGCGATGAAAGCAGGTCTTCCGAGAACGGTTCCTTCTAAATGTTCAAAAGGTTTGATTGGAGAAAGATCGTCTGAGGTGATGGCTTGCAACTGCTCCATGGCTTTGGGTCCTTGCAGCGCGATGAGTGCCTTTTCAAGGGAATGATCGTGAAACATCAGTTGGCTCGTATCAAGATGTTCGAGCATCCAAGCTTTATCTTTTTGCGTCGTTGCTGCATTGACAATCACAACCCAGCGCTGCTGATCGGTGTCATCTCGCCCCTGGTAGTAAAAAATCAGGTCGTCAATAATGCCACCTTCAGGGTTTAACAAAATGGTGTACTGCGCTTGTCCGGGCTGCAATCGGCTCAAATCTGAGGGCACCAGGCGCTGAATCTGAGTCAACACATCGCGACCGTGCAGCGAAAACTTGCCCATGTGCGAAATGTCAAACATGCCTGCATCGGTGCGAACGGCATGATGTTCTTGCCCAATGCCTGCAAACTGCACCGGCATTTCCCATCCGGAAAATCCGACCATTCTGGCATTTAGCGCGATCGCAACGTCATAGAGCGGAGTTCTTAGCAAAGTATTGTTAGCCACAGCGATCGTCCTCACACTATTCATTCTTGTCGGCTGATCAAATTATTACTGTTCTGATCAGAAAATAATGCGCTGCATAATTCTGCACAATCTGCATAAGTAGTCTGCACAACGTAATCTGGGCAATGTAATCTACATAACGTAGTCTATATAACAATGACACACCAAGCCTGACAAATTATCAATTGCCAGATCCCTGACTCTGCCACAGGTTGATCTTAGTCTGCTAAATCTTCTTGCCAAACCCACTTGCCAATAAGACCATCGCAACTCACACTTAATGATGGGAGTCGAAGTGGAAGCTGCGAGGTTTTTTTGTGAAACGAGTCTTATCGATTATTTTAGGCGGCGGAGCAGGAACCCGTCTGTATCCTCTGACAAAGCAACGGGCAAAGCCTGCGGTTCCCCTAGCAGGAAAATATCGCTTGATTGATATTCCCGTTAGCAATTGCATTAACTCGGAAATCTTTAAAATTTACGTTCTAACTCAGTTCAACTCTGCCTCACTCAACCGCCACATTGCCAGAGCATTTAGTTTCCCCGGATTTAATGACGGATTTGTAGAAGTGCTAGCCGCTCAGCAAACGCCCGAAAACCCGAACTGGTTTCAAGGAACGGCGGATGCAGTCCGGCAATATATTTGGTTGCTCGAAGAATGGGATGTCGATCAGTGCCTCATTCTCTCTGGCGATCATTTATATCGGATGGACTATCGCCACTTTATCGAGCGCCATCGGGAAACAGGGGCGGATATTACGCTTTCGGTTGTGCCGATCGATGAAAAGCGAGCTTCCGATTTCGGTCTGATGAAAATTGACGGCTCAGGGCGAGTGATCGATTTTAGTGAAAAGCCCAAAGGGGATGCCCTGAAGCAAATGCAAGTGGATACGACCGTGCTAGGGTTGTCGCCCGAAGAGGCAAAACACAGCCCTTACATTGCGTCGATGGGGATTTATGTGTTCAACAAAGATGTCTTGATTAAGCTGCTAAAAGAGAAGACCGATCGGACGGATTTTGGCAAAGAGATCATTCCTCAGTCGTCGGTTACTCACAACCTCCAGGCGTACCTATTCAACGACTACTGGGAAGATATTGGAACGATCGAATCGTTTTATGAAGCTAACCTTGCCCTAACCCAACAGCCGCAACCGCCCTTTAGCTTCTACGAAGAGCGCGCGCCAATCTATACTCGCCATCGCTTCTTGCCGCCCAGCAAGTATCTCAATTCTCACATTACAGAATCGATCGTGGGCGAGGGTTGTATTCTCAAGAACTGCCGGATTCATCACTCGGTATTAGGGGTGAGAGCACGGATCGAAGCTGGGGTAACCATCGAAGATTCGTTGATTATGGGGGCTGACTTTTATGAAGGTCAAGCAGAGCGACCTTCGGGGGCAGAGTGTGATGACTCCCAAGTCGCTTTAGGAATCGGCGCAGATACAACAATTCGCCGTGCGATCGTAGATAAAAATGCCCGGATTGGCTGTAATGTGCAGATTATCAATAAAGATCGAGTTGAAGAAGCCAATCGTGAAGAGCAAGGATTCATCATCCGGAGTGGCATTGTAGTTGTGGTGAAAAACGCCACGATTTATGATGGAACCGTGATTTAGACCCCATTGCTCTAGAACACACCAGCCAAGGCAGGATGAGGGATGAAGCTGTGCAGGGAAAACCGTCCAGTCTTGCTTCATCTCTTATTGTTTTGATTGGGCTTCCCGGTAGCGGTAAGTCAACCTTGGCGCGCTCTATGGTTGAAGCATGGCGAAATCGATCGCTCCTCTGCAATCATCCTGACGCGGTGTTAATCTCAACCGATGCGATCCGTGCTCAATTGTTCGGTGACGAAGCTATTCAAGGTTCATGGCTACCAATCTGGCTAGAAGTTCGCCGTCAGTTTCAAGCGGCGGCTGGGCAGACCTCCCAGGGAAAGGTAGGCTTTGCCATTTACGATGCAACGAATGCTGTGAGAAAGCACCGAAGAGCCGCGATCGCGCTAGCTCGAAAAACCGGATTCACTCACATCATCGGAATTTGGGTGAATACACCGCTTGCCGTTTGTTTAGAGCGCAATCAGCAGCGCAAATCTAGACCATCGATGCCGCTTGGTGGAGCCAGCCGCGTTGTGCCAGAAGCCGTGATTTTGCGAATGAACCGCCGACTGTCAGGCGCACCTCCATCGTTAGAAGATGGGCTAGATCGGTTAATAGAACTTTACTGAAACGGACTCCTCCCAGAGAGCGATTGGCAAAGTCGTGCCTTTTCGGATATCCGTAGAGATATGTAATAAAAAGATTCAGCGCTGCATCACCCCAAAAACGCCATTTCTATCTAAACTCAGTTAACTCTAAACTCACTTAAAGGGGAGAACTATTTATGAGCCGCGATCCCTACGATTCTGATAATATTGAGCGTCGCAGAGAGATTCAGCGTGAAGAAGAGGCGTTTCGGCTGCAACAAGAAGAGCAGCGATTGGACATGGCTAGACGCAATTCTTCGTTAGCCTGGATTATCAATGGGGTTCTGTTACTGATTGGATTGCTGGAAATTTTGCTGGGTCTACGCTTTTTGCTGCGCGTATCTGGCGCAAACCCAGACAATGCGGTTGCTCGGTTTATCTATGATCTATCTGATCCCTTTGTTGCGCCGTTCTCAACCTTATTTGTTAGCCCAACATCGAGCGGTGCCACCAACATTTTTGATGTGAATGTCCTGATCGCGATCGTGGTGTACGCCGTCTTGGGCTGGATTGCGATCGCACTGCTGAGATTTCTACAAGGTCGATAGTAGAACTAATGTTGCTTGATTTACGAGGATGAAGAACCCGAAAAAATCGCCTTAACCGCGATCGCAATTCGTTCTAAATCTTCATTCAACAACGGCGGACACTCCAAGCTTCTGCGGAGTTCTGCATCAAACAAGCGTCTGCCTTCGCTTGAGATCAAAAACAAGGCGTTGGCAAGAGAGCGATCGAGGGTAGTTTGCCCTTTCAACCCTTCAGATACCACTCTCAACGCCAGCAAAATCGATGTCACCTGACCGGGAACCGGAGGCTTGCCTTGACCCAACCGAGCCAGAAACGTTTCAGCGTTTGAATTAGTTTCGTCGCTTTGGTCGATCAGTAAGCGACAGGCGGTTTCGTAATCCACAACGGGGTCATTTTAAGAATGTTAACTGAATCACTGTAACGTGAATCTGACGATTGTTCGCTGATGCAGCCAAAAAAATAGGGAAAGAGCTAAATTCTCTTTCCCCTGGTGATCCGGCGCAGAGCCGTCTTGGAGTTTTTTGCGGAGTGCCTGAGTGCGTTTTTTGAGTTGCCGTTGCCGAGCAGCACCGCCACGACCTTTATCATTTCGTCCTTCACGGCGAGGAGATTCCCACCGCTTTAGCCGTTGAGCCATAATTTATTCTCCTAAAGTGAGCATTGGCAAGCCAGGATTAAGCTCCTATGATTTGCATAATTATCCTATCGGTTTAGATGTCACTATCACAAGGTCGGATATTACTGAGTCACCGAACGAGAAATAAGATCGGCTGACTGGGGCGCATTAAGGGGAGACTCCGATATTGACGTATTGGTAGTGCTTTATAAAACCGTTGATCCCTAGACAGAAAACGAGCGGGTAGTGCACTTACGTAAAGGGCAGAGAAAAAGGACTAATTCTGGGAGCCTTATGCAGTGAGTCCTCTAAAAATGCCAATTATTCTCTACCCTTTATGAAATACCACTACCAACGAGCGAACCGCAGCCGCGATCGCCCACCTCTGGCTAGTTCAGAACGTTCTGATTACACCCGCCTTCCTCTCCGACCAACAATTTCAAGCCGCAGATACCAGTGTTAGAAGTCATTCTAAAAACGTTGAAAGCTTTGTACATCAGCAGTATGGGCGGAGGGAGAATCGAACTCCCATACCTTTCGGTGCCACATTTTGAGTGTGGTGCGTCTACCAGTTTCGCCATCCGCCCTTAGATTGCGCTTTACTATCATAGCCTATTTTCCGACTTTCAAGCAGAGCTTGATAATTTTGAGATCGCGCCCAATCATCGATCTCTTTAGCTCTAAGCACCGGAACCGGATGGCTCAGTTGTGCGGTTTGCAGTTGCTTGAGTAGATCCCCAATTTCGGTCTTGCTGACATCATCATAAGCACGGGCTTGGGCAATAAAGGCATCTAAGTTCAGTTGCCCCACCAACGACGGGGAACCGCCCGTGAGCTTCATCAACACCGACATCATGATGGTGGGATCTTGGGTTGCCAAAAGCGCCGCGCGATCGCAGGTAAACTCGGCGCACCGAACCCACGTCATGATCTGAGCTTGCAATCCTTGAGTGATCAGCGTTCCGCCCGGAAACTGACCTGCTGCCAACACAAGAAGATTCGCCAAGGTGAGATAAACGCCGTGGTCACATTTCAAATGTCCCAACTCATGGGCGATCACGGCTTGAACTTCTTCAGGTGTCAGCAGTTCGATCAGCGACGTGTGCATCACAATAAACGGTCGCTTGCCTCGCATGGCAAAGGTATACGCATTGGGAACCGGATGCTGACGAACGTATAGCTGCGGCGGTTCTAAGTCCAGCACTCGGCACGCTTCGATCAAGAGCTTGTAGAGCCAAGGAAGTTGTTGCTCTCCAACCAAAATACTAGCGGCAATGTTTTCTAGATAGAAAAACTGCTCGGCTACAGGTCCCAGTAGATTTCGGATGATTAGATCCAATCCGGGCAACTGTTTGAGCGAGTTTGTTGCCTCTAAATCTAAGGGATGCCGAAACTGATCCGCCTTTAAACCAATGAGAAGCGACTTTGAAAAAGACATACTCAACCGTAGACAACCTTAACGCCCAGTATAGCGAGAAGCAAGCCAACTAGCGGAAGCGGCACCCCAATCAACAGTGCCGCTTCTGGCTGAGTGTCAGATTAACGCACTAAGCGGATCAGATGGCGTGTTTTCTGAAGCGCACTCTGCAAGGGGTGAAGGTACGGTTTCTTCGGAGTTGCCCGGTGCGCTTAGCGCCGTACTTTCATGAACCCGTTGCAGTTTGGCTCCCAAGCCTCGCAGCTTATCTTCTAAGTGTTCATAACCGCGATCGAGGTGGTGCAAGCCTTGAATCGTGGTCATCCCTTCTGCCGCCAACCCTGCCACAACCAGCGCCGCCGAAGCCCGCAGATCTGTTGCCAAAACAGGCGCACCCGAAAGCTTGGGCACACCCCGAACAACAGCAATGTTCCCTTTGAGCTTGATATCGGCTCCCATGCGGTTGAGTTCTGCCACATGCTGGAGGCGGTTCTCAAACAGTGTTTCCGATATCATCGAGTTGCCCTCTGCCACAGTCAGCAACGACATAAACGGTGCTTGCATGTCGGTGGGAAACCCAGGAAATGGCAGCGTTTCAATATCGGTTCCTCGATAAGACGAAGCCGGAATGACTCGCAGTTGGTTTGGTGCATCTGAGACAACGCTGATGCCACTTTCCTTCAGCTTGGCGATCACGGCCGTCAGGTGGTCGGGAACCACAGGAGACAGCATAATCTCCGATCGCGTGATTGCCCCAGCAATTAAAAATGTGCCTGCTTCGATGCGATCGGGCACCACCATGTAGTCGGCTTCGTGGAGAGCCGGAACACCATCAATCACAATCCGATTTGTGCCATCCCCTCGAATTCTTGCACCCATTGCCCGACAAAAGTTTGCCAGATCCACAACTTCGGGTTCTTGTGCTGCATTCTCAATCAGGGTCTCACCCTCTGCCAGGGTTGCCGCCATCATGATATTTTCAGTTGCCCCTACGCTGGGAAAATCAAGATAGATGCGTGCGCCGGTGAGGCGCTTGCGTCCGCCGCGAATGTAGGCATTGACCATGCCATGCTCGATTTGAACGTCTGCCCCCAGAGCTTGCAGACCCTTAACATGGAGATCAACGGGGCGATCGCCGATCGAGCATCCGCCGGGTAACGGCACCCGTGCCACACCCAAACGCGCCAGCAATGGTCCTGTAACAAAGAAGCTCGCCCGTAATTGGCTAACCAACTCGTAAGGCGCTTTAGAGCTTGTTAAATCAGACGCATCTAGAACGAGCGCGTCGCCTTGACGAGCCACTTTTACACCCAACGCCACCAAAATTTCGCAGATCAAAGACACATCTACGAGAGAAGGAACGTTTCGCAACCGACAGCTACCAGAGCAAAGAAGAGACCCTGCCAATAACACAAGTGCCGAGTTCTTTGCGCCACTGATGGTGACATGCCCCTTGAGAGGCGTCTTCCCCCAGATTTGCAGCACAGGACTATCTTCTTCAGGTGAAGAATGAGAATGAGATAAGCTGAGCGCCGAAGTAATAGGTCCGTCCTCCTCAGTTAATTTTTACAAAAACTTCAAATTTGGTTTTGATTCTACCGGAAACTTGGCAGATGTCCAGACTATCAGTTGATAGCCACTCAACAAACTTTTTTAGGTGCCAGAAGTCGTCTCAGAAATTCAAAGAGCAGGGGATTGACAAATTATGCTACATGGGGCAAAATAGGAGATTGTGACACGCAAAATGTTCATGCGGGACTGGCGGAATTGGTAGACGCGCTAGATTCAGGTTCTAGTGTTCGCAAGGACTTCCGGGTTCAAGTCCCGGGTTCCGCATCTAAGAGTTGATCTCTGAATGACCAGCTAAAAATGGGGCGGCTTCCTTAAGAACTGTTAAGGTTCTACTTATAGGCAGCCGTCTTTTTATGTGAAAAGTTTAATCAGTAGATCTCTTGCACATTAACTCGAATGAAGCGGATTGGGATTGCTCATCGGTGTACAAAGCAGCAATGAGATTACAGCGCCAGCCAAAGCGTCGTCGCTGATTGCGATAACGTTTGCAACCGCTCTTTCAGGTTCGGATTGGCTTGCTATTGAATCAGGGCTGCGAGTTCTGCAACTGTTTCTCGGAATTTTTCTCATTTTGCTAGCCTTGGCAACCCACACAGAAAACTAATCTGCAAGAGGTCTATTTTTCTCGCAGGCGCTTTTTTACAGGATACGGCTGAGATGGGGTGGATATTGAGATATTGGCTCTACCGAGAAGCGCGATCGCGCGTTTGGTCATCCGCACTAACCCGTTTTACACACAGCCCAGTGTTAGACAAAAGAATCTTTCTTATGCTAAACAATTCATGACAGAGATTAATCTTGCTCTGAAATCAAGCCTCTAAAAAGCTTTACCGATTTCTCGTCATAACCGGTATTCTGCTTAAGGCGGTTGCTGCCGTTTGAGTCTAAAGTTTAAACCTGTGGACTGGAGAGGTGAGGGTTAGCAGTAAACGGTTAGCATTTAATCTTGAACCTCTACTGCCTTAGCCCTCGTCTAAGCTCTAGTTCCGTCTAGAAGTTTCACTATGGCTAATCGAACTTGTATGAAACCGTGTCTTCATTTTCTTGCAGTGGGTGTGGGAGCGCTAATTCTCTTAGGGCACACAGACAGTAGTAATGCAAAGCCTGCTTCTAGCCGCACCTCCCAGAGCGATCCCGAACCGCCCATTCCCTCCCTGACTCCCCTCCTCAAGAAACCTAACCCCCTGCCTCAGACGTCCGGTGTGTCTCATGTTGAGCCACCCCCCAATCGCCCACTTCAGACTTCAAGGCTCGTTCCCATTTCGACCAGTGCCCAGACGTTGATTTCATCGCCATCGGCTTTGCCACACCAAACGACGCTGGTGCCCCCTGCCGTTGTGAGCCAAACTGTGATCCAAACGTCGCCTCTGGCACAAACGACTCCTCGTCCGCCCGCCGGTAGCCCAACGCCCACGCCGTCTAACGATGTCCCTGCGATCGCGCCTACGCTTACCCCCTCTGTGCCAACACCTAGCCGATCTGTTCCCGCTCCGCAAAGGCTCAATCCGTCCGCCAATCCCCTGCAATTTCCAACCCAGCCTAGCGAAGTTCAAATTCAGGCGAGTGAATCGATCACGCTGCTGCAAGCCCTAGAACTAGCTGAGCGCAACAACCGAGATGTAGAAATTTCGCAGTTAGAACTAGAACGCGCTCAAGCTGCCTTACGAGAAGCACGGGCAGCCAATTTACCCACGTTAGGATTGTCGGCAGGTCTGAGCCGTTCTGGCAGTAACGTAGGCGGCGGACAAGGCAGTTCCCGCCAGCTATCACAATTGTTGGAATCTCTGACTGGGCAGCCGTCTGACGACGACAACGATAGTTCCGTTTCAACCTCACTATCGAGTTCGTTGCGGCTCAGCTATGATTTATACACGTCTGGGTTGCGAAACGCTAACTTACGAGCATCAGAGCGGCAAGTTCGAGCCGCAGAACTAGCGCTAGAACGCATTCGCGAACAGCTACGCCTCGACACAACGGGCGACTACTACGACTTGCAAGACGCCGATGAACAGTCTCGAATTAACCAAGCCGCTGTTGCTAATGCTCAGGCAAACTTGAATGATTCGATCGCGCAAGAAAGTGCGGGGCTTGGAACCCGGTTTGACGTATTGAGAGCGCAAGTCAACCTTGCCAACGCTCAACAACAATTGACAAACGCCCAAGCCAATCAGGTTGTGCGGCGGCGGCAGTTGGCGCAACGGCTGAGCTTGCCTGAATATGCGACCGTGCAAGCGGCAGACTCGGTAGAAGTGGCAGGAAGCTGGACGCCTTCGCTAGAAGAGAGCATTATTTTGGCTTACAAAAATCGCTCAGAGTTGGAAGAACAACTCGTACAAATCGACATTAGCGAACAGCAGCGTCGAGCCGTCTTGGCGGCTAATGGACCGACGCTCAGCGTTTCGGCAGACTATGGGTTTTCTCAGGGGTTGGGCGGCAATGCCTCGATCAGCGATAACTATGCCTTTGCTCTGCAAGCGCAGTGGAATCTGTTTGATGGCGGCGCAACGATCGCACGGGCAAGACAGCAGGAGAAAAATAAACAAATTGCTCAAAGCCGATTTGCTCAAAATCGCAATAGCGTTCGATTTCAGGTTGAGCAGGCTTACACCAATCTTCAGGCAAATTTAGTCAACATTGCAACGACCGAGCAAGCGGTGACTCAGGCGCTAGAAGCCTTGCGCTTGGCAGTCCTACGATTGCAAGCGGGAGTTGGCACCCAAACCGAACGGATCAACGCTGAAACCGATCTCACTCGCGCCCGTGGGAATCGGGTCAGCGCGATCATTGGCTACAACCGTTCTCTAGCTCAACTGCGCCGTTCTGTCAGCAATCTGGCTCGGTAGTTTAGGCGTTGGAGTTGTTTGCTGAACCGTTCAAGTGTCGAAGTTCTAGACTTGGCAAATCTCATCAGAGATCTTAGGGGTAGCGATCGCACCTCAAATAGCTCTAACACGTTGGTTTAGGAGAATTAACGCCATCTTTCTGCAAGGTAGGGCAAAATGGATTCTATTAGGTTTTTGGGGCTGAGCTTCTTGAGCGATCGCATTTGACATAACCCGCTGCGCCAGCGTGCATCAGTTAAGGTGCGGTTTTCTCGGCAAAGCTTTGAGGGATCGCAACGATGATACTTCTAGACCTTTGATGCTTCTAGACCTTCGCTTTCTTGTTTGTTGACTTGGTTTTCTGACTTAAAGGACTTTACCCCATGTCTCTTCGCCTGATTGTTCCCGATTGGTTGAGTGCGCGATCGCAGGGCACTTGGCAACGCCCATCCCTCCGGCTGCACGGTGTAGGGTGGGTCGTCGGGCTAAGTGTGGTGGGGAGCAGTGGCGCTTTGGCACAAGAGGCGATCGACCAACTTCCCGCCGTCCCGCCTGATCTAGCTGTGCAAGCGGCTCCTGCCTCGGTAGAACCACCCGCTGCGATCGCGCCGTCTGAGGTATCGCCGAGTCTCAACGCAGGGGGAGACGCTGATGCCTTTGTCGATCGCACCGACTATAGTTTAGGCGCAACCCAGCGCTATGAAGTTCCTGAGCTTAGCGCTGGGCGCAACTCCGAAGCAACCGTAGCTCAGCCGGGCATCTCCGCCCCAGAAGCTAACGCCCCGCAATGGTCGTCTAGAGATGCTGTGAGTGTTGCCCCCGTCCAAGTCGGTGGTGTTAGCCTATCGGCAGGGGGAATTAGCTGGAACGCTGGATCTACGCCCCAAGTCGAGCCGCCTGCCACTGGGGTAGGGCAAGCCTACAGCACGGTGAAAGCTTACTACAATCGCACTGCACGACCCATCGGGCAGGTAGGAAACGGGGACATCAAGCTGCTGTTTCCGCTATCGTTGCCGGTGTCGATTACCTCTTTATTTGGCTGGCGCATTCATCCGATCACGGGAAATCCTCGCTTTCATGCCGGAACCGATCTCGGTGCGCCCTTAGGAGCACCCGTTTTAGCTGCCTTAACAGGTCGTGTGATTATGGCAGACTTTTTTGGGGGGTATGGGCTTGCGATCGCGTTAGAGCACGGGCAGGGCAGTCAGCAAACCCTCTACGCTCACTTGTCTGAAATCTTTGTCAAGCCGGGAGAGGTGATCAAGCAAGGAGCCGCGATCGGGCGAGTTGGAAGCACCGGAGCCTCCACCGGGCCACACCTCCATTTTGAGTTTCGCCAAGAGACCACCGAAGGTTGGGTCGCGATGGATGCAGGATTTGCCCTCGAAACTGCCCTGGCAGACTTGACAAAATCGCTTCAGGTGGCGCAGGTTCCCGAAGCTCAATAGGCTCAATAGGCTCAATAGACCGGTTGTAGACTAGTGGGCTGTCAAGATTGAAATGGGGGACTAGGAGGAGAGGGGGAGAGCGGGAGTCTAATAATCGGAACCATCCACCCCTCCACCCATCAACTCGAAGTTGACAATCTACTAGCGGGGCGAGTTTTGCGCCTTGAGGGCGTACTCTCGAAATCGAGCCAAATCGGCTTTGAGCGACGATTCAACAATGCGACCGAGGAACAAATTATCCATTAGCTGACCGAGAAAGCCCGGAATCGCGTAGGCAACGGTCATCTTGACAACACTGCCCTGCTCGCCGCGATCGTAGAACCGAATGGCTCCCCGATTGGGCAATCCATCCACCGATTCCCACTGAATAATCTGATTTTGAATTTTCTTCTCAATCCGCGATTTCCAGCTAAATTCCAGCCCACCCGTTGCCAATTTCCAGCGCGACAAATCTGGATTGTCTTCTAAGATGGTCACTGATTCGATCCACTGCATCCATTTCGGCATCTGTTCCAAGTCTGACCACAGACCCCAAACATCATCGATCGGCACTTCAACTTCAACTTGCACTGTATGTTCCAGCCAGTCAGACATAAAAAGAATAAGGAATAAAGAATGAAATGGAGAAAAGAGCTAACGCAACTGTTAAACACAACCCCCTCCCCATCCTTTCTGCCCCAGGAGGAGAGTTGGATCTCTGGTTTTTCTCTCGTGCGGGAGAGTTAAGGGCGGCATGGAAAATGCTGAATGTCTTAGGAGACGGTGAACAAAGACAGGGGCGTTGATGCCTCTTAAACGGCTATAACCATTAAGTTACATTAACGATTAAATTAACAATTCATTAAATTACCTATTAAATTGTATAGTGCATTGCCAAAGACAAAAGGCGTGGACTGGCAACATTTTAGAGATCCTCACCTTAAACATTCTCTGAGTATAGGGTGCCAATCATGGGTTTGCGACTAGAGCAGGTTGTTCCTTGGGGGAGATCGTGGGCTGAATATTGCCAAATGTTTGATCTGACGATGGATGACTTAGAGCGCACAATTTTGGATGTAGCGGGCGGTCCTGCCAGCTTTAATGCAGAGATGGCAGGGCAAGGGCGTTCTGTGATTTCTTGTGATCCAATTTATCAGTTTTCGGCAGCAGAAATTGGCAGGCGAATCGAGGAAACCTCACCCGTCATTATTGAGAAGCTTGAGACCTCGCGGGATCAGTTTGTGTGGGCGGGGGTGCGATCGCCAGAACAGTTGGTTGCCACTCGCATGGCAGCGATGCGCCAATTTTTAGATGATTTTCCGACAGGGTTGCAGCAACAGCGGTATTGGGCAGACGCGCTTCCCCATTTGCCCTTCGAGGTTCAGCAGTTTGATTTAGCGTTGAGTTCCCATTTGCTGTTTACGTATTCCGATCAGTTGTCTCTAGAATTTCATCGGGTATCAGTTTTAGAACTGTGCCGCGTTGCGGGTGAGGTGAGGATTTTTCCGCTGTTGATCAACATGACGGGAGAGCGATCGCCGTTTGTATCGCCCGTGATCGAGGCAGTGCGATCGCAGGGTCACCGGGTCGAGATTTGCGCGGTGCCCTACGAATTTCAGAGAGGCGGGAACGAAATGATCAAAATCATCAGTTGCGCTCAACCCTGAAGGTTTCCACCGAGCGCTGCAACTCTTCTGCCACATCCACGGTTTGGCGTAATGCTTTCGACACCTGCCGCGATGACCCAGAGGTGCGCGTCGAGACGTGAGCCACATCTTTTACCAATGCGGTGACCGCATCGGTGGTCTGGGTTTGGGCAGTCATCGCATCTAAGAGCGATCGCACCAGGTCATCAATTTGATTCGATAAATGCACCATATGCACCAGGCTCTGTCTGGAGTTTTTGAGGGAATGGGCACTCTCGACCACCTGAACCGCCGTCTGCCCCATGACGGTGACCACTTCCTGCGTTTGGTGTTGCACCGCTTCCACAATTTTCTCAACGTCGCGCGTTGCGGCTGTCGATCGCGCCGCCAACTCTCCAATTTCAGAAGCTACGATCGCAAAGCCCCGCCCTTGTTCTCCGGCACGAGAGGCTTCCAAACTGGCATTGATGGCTAACACATCCGTTTGCGCGGCCAATTCGTGGATCAGCGACACAATTCGCGCAATCTGTTGAGAAGAGTCTCCCAACTGTTTCACGGTTTTGGTGGCTCCTTCAATCGTCGATCGCAGGGTCATGATACTTTGAACACTCGACTCCATCGCGGTTTCCCCCGTGTGCGCCGCCGCCGAGGCAGATTGAGCCACGATCGCGGCTTGGCGCGCCCGTTCGGTGACCGCCTCCACCGATTCGGTCATCTGCTCGACCGATTCTAAAATCCGAGTGGTTTCGTGGGTTTGGTGCAGCGATTCATCTGCAAGCTGGCGGACAGACGCTTCATTTTCACTCAAGAGGTGATTTACCTGAGTTGCAGAGTGCTGGGCTTTGAGCACAATTTGACGCAAACTTTCAACAATGGTATTAAAAGAATTTGCAACGGTTCCAATATCACCAGAACCAATGCTAGCACGAACCGTTAGATCCCCTCGTGCCACCCCTTGCACTTCGCCTAATAGCTGAATAATTTGCTGTTGCAAGGTTTCTTTTAGCAATTCTGAAGCTTGCAGTGCCTCTTGGCGCTCTCGCAACACCTGCGCCTGATCTAGAGCATAGCCGAGTTGCAGCGCGAGTTGAGACAAAAATCTCAGGTCTGAAGGCTGCCATATCCGAGGAGTAGGCGCATTTTGGCTGAGCAAGGTTTGGGCGCACAGCAACCCCACCAGTTGACCATTTCGGCGGATTGGTACAGCAATTTCGGCATTGATATTTAGATTTCGCAAGTTTTCACGGTAGCGATCGCTGATGTGATCTGCCTTCGCATTCTCAATCGACCAGAGAGTACGTTTTTGATAATGTTCAATCTGGCTTAACCCCAACCAATCCGTAACAGATTTATAAAGGATGCTATCGACGGTATCCGTGATCGACTCAGCGATAATCGTTCCATTGACAGAACCATGATCGAACTGATAGAACATTGTGCGATCGACAACGAGAAATTTGCGAACTTCCTCTAGGGTAGATTGGATAATGTCGTCAGTATTGAGCGATCGCCGGATTTGCATCGTGATATCGCTCACAGCTTGCGCGTCTTTGGCGTAGCGTTCTTGTTGGTATGCTTCATTAGCCAGCGTGGTTTCAGAGCCACGAATGCTGTCTGCCATCTGATTAAACGCGATCGCAAGTTGACCGACTTCATCGCCAGATGAGATCTCCGCGCGCGCCGTGCGATCGCCTTGGGCAAACTGTTCGGTTGCAGACTTGAGATCCTCAAGGGGGTTTATCACCGTGCGGCGGTAGAGGACGCTCCATCCCAAGATCGCTGCCAGCGACGCCAGCAACACCACCAATTCTTGCTGCAAACTTGTTCTTAGCAAACGATTGAGGCTGGTTTCTGGCGTGCCTCGCACCAAAATCGCCGTGGGCGTATTGGTCACAACGGCAGTTGCCCCTTCTAGCGTTTCAACCACTTGGTTAGGCATTGCCCGCGCCGCGATCGTATGGGTTTGATCGCCGATCGAGACACGCTGAGTCACGGTTTCACCCTTGGTCGTGGCAGCCTGAGCCAAAATTGCCGCATCAGAGAGGGGGATGCCCACTTGCAGTTGACCTTGCTCCCCCTGAGCTTGGGAGGTGACTAGGGCAAATTCTCCATTAGCGCGGCGCAGATAAACGCCACTATAGCCGCCGGAAAAGGCAGTTTGCGTCGCGGCTACGATCGCAGGCTTACCGTTGACAATATCGCCAAACACCAGCGCCCCAATCACCTCTTGGCTGTCTCGCTTCTTAACCGGCGTCACCACATATCGAATCAGCGCCTCTTGGTCGGTCACCCCATCGGGCAGGGGGGCACCTTCTTTTTGGAGTTCTTCCCACGAGACCGTTTCGCTTGCTTTGATCTGGCGATTGCTCGCGATCGCAGCTTGGATCAAATTCACCAGGTTTTCAGTTCTGATCGGTTCTTTCGCTCGATTGTTGTTGGCATTGACAATGATTTGCAAATCTTGTCCAACCAGCGTGGCATATTCGATCCGTCGCGCCTTGACTTCATTTTTGAGAATTTGCTTGACCTGATCTTGCAACTCGGTTGGCACCGCGCTTTTGCGCTGATGCAGCGTTGCCACGTCGATGATTGCCCGGTTGTCTGATTGACCCCGCGACCCAAAGCCCATCTGATTAATTTTGAGGTTGTAGTTTGTCTCGGCAACCGCCACTTCGGCAGCCGCTTGAGACCGAAGCTGCGATCGCAAACTACTGGTCAGCACCACGATAGACCCAACGCCCAAGCCTAAAATTGGAATTAGCTCACACACAATTAGGGCAGCAATTTGCTTACGCCCAAGCGGCAAGGTACGAAACCAGGTTAGCCAATCGGAGGTTTTCTGAGAGAAGAACGTACCGGGATTTAGTGTCATAATGTTGCGGGATGATTGCTGCGATTGTTTGAAGCGGCTCGCCCAACTCACCCTCACCCTTTTTGCAGGAGAGAGAACAAGCAGTGGATCGGCACTGTTGCAGTCTAAAGTTGCACTCTAAAAAACGGAAGAGTTTTGTCAGCCAACCACACCCTGCCTGTAGACTTTGTGACCAAAATCTACACCAGATTCAGTTTACATGATATAGCACTGCATATAAATTTTTCGTGCTAATGCTGATCAATTAGCTGTCCTCTAACTGTCTAGCTAGCATTCTAAAGAAGCAAGTAAAATCTATGCGCTGACCGTTTGCCCTAGCGTTTGTAATAATTCTTGCTCATTATAGGGTTTTGAGAAATAAGCCGTTGCGCCCAAGCTTTCTGCTAATTTGCGATGTTTCTCTCCAGTACGCGAGGTGAGCATCACAATGGGAACTTGAGTAAACGTCGGATTGACCTTAGCTTTTGCCAAAAATCCGAACCCGTCTAACCGAGGCATCTCAATATCACACACCACCGCTTGCACCGATAAGCCATCTTCCAATCGTTCTAGGGCATCTTGCCCATCTTTAGCTTGCTCAACCCGGTAACCAGCGCGTTCTAGCGTCAATGCCAAGAACCGACGCACATTAATCGAATCATCGACCACTAAAACGGTTGGCGTAGAACTCTGGGGTAGACTTAGACGCTGCACCCCGGCGGATCGGTAAGACCCAAGCGGATCAAGCGCGTTTTCGCTAGAGCGCTCACAATTGCTGATCCAGCGCAACAATTCTGATGCGTTGATTAGCGGCACAACGCGACCGTTTCCTAAAATGGTGCAGCCACCAAAGCCATAGGGTAGAGCAAGATTGCCCTCGACCCGGCGATTGGTGGCTTCTTGCTCTCCCCAGCAGCGATCGATAGGAATCCCAAATAGCTGATCGCCTTGCCGAATCAGCATCATGCTGGTTGACGAAATGCTAGGCGGCGTCTCGTAGCCGTGGGGCGATCGCGGGCAGTTAAAGTGCAGCCATTTGTGGAGCCGCACCACTTGCACCATCGTGCCTTGCCAGTTGATCACCTCGCTGCCTGCGGTGGTGATGATCGCCTCTGGCTTTAGCAGAAACATTTCAGTCACCACGTCTGTGGGAAACGCGAGTAACATTCCCGCACTCTCCACGAGCAACACGCGAACGGTTGACAGCGTAAAGGGCACCGACAGCGTGAAGGTTGTGCCCCGTCCTGCTTCAGTATTGACGGCAATCTCGCCGCGAATTTGCTTGAGGTTGCTGCGGACAACATCCATACCAACCCCGCGCCCCGACATCGAACTGACTTGCTCTCGCGTGCTAAATCCTGGTTCAAAGATCAGCGATAGTAGCTCTTCTTGACGGGCACCCGCCAACAGAACCGGATCTAGCCCCATGTGCTGAGCGCGATCGCGAATCCGATCGAGGGGAATGCCTTCTCCATCATCTCGAACGGTAATCACGGTGCGGTTTCCCTGCTGAGATGCCTCAATTTCGATCACACCTTCCGGCAATTTGCCTTGCGCTTGGCGAACGGTTGGCGTTTCAATCCCGTGATCAAACGCATTACGGAGCAGATGCATCAGGGGATCGTTGAGCGTTTCGAGAATGTTGCGATCGATAAGGGTGCCCCCACCGATAATATTGAGCCTGACCTGTTTACCATACTGCAACGACCATTCTCGAACGGCGCGGGGAAAGCGATCAGCGACATCAGAAAGCGGACGCATTCTCAGTTGTGTCAACCCGGCTTGCATCTGCTTTGCCGTTTTCGTTAACCCCCGATAGGCTTGTTCGCTGTCGTCAAGGCTCAGTTCAATATCCTCGGCAACTTCTTGCAACTGCACGATCGTTTCCATCACCTGCTGAGACTGGAGATTGAGATCGGTGTATTGATCTAGCTCTAGGAGGTCAAAGCCCGATCGCGAATGACCATTTCGCACGACCAAGCTCGAACTCGTTTCAGTGATGGCGACACGCTGGCTCAGCCCTGAAATCGAAATTTTGTCGTACGCTGTCCGCAGTTTGGCGTTCACCGCATCCAGGGTTTGAATGCGATCGCGCAAGCCCTGCGCCAACGTTCTCAACTGCTTGAGATACAGATCAATGCCGTTGCGATCGATGGTGAGTTCACCAAACAGATCATTCAACAGGTTGAGTTGGCGAGCCGGAACGCGAACCGTAATATCTTGATCGTCGTCGGCTCCGGCATCCGCTTCTAAAACTTTGAAATCTGAAACTTGGGATTCGCCAAAGAATGGAATTGCGTCAGAAGTCGGCTGATAGTCGGTATAGCCATCGTCGCTCACGGCTACCGTTTCGGTCGATAAAATATCGGTATACCAATCTACCGATTCGCCAACGGGAGAACAGATCGAGTCGTTCTCAGCAGGGACAGCTTCTGCGGGGTTGATCGCAACGTCAAGGATGGGTTCGTCGGTAAAGTAGCCTGCGATCGGGTCTAGGCGCGAATCGATGGCATAGACAAACGTCTCACCCTCAATATCAGTGGGGATTTGATCATAACGCCCCGACAGAACACTGGTCTGAGCGTGTCGCCAAGCTTGTAGCGTTTGCTGAGCAAAGGCACCGATGTTATCAATGTCATTCTCTAAGCGTTGCGTCACCGATTCACACAACTGAGTAAAGGCTGACAATTGCAGCATTTCTCCTAATCCTCCTAATTCTTGCGCGAGAATAGCAAGCTCCTCTCGCAAACAAGGCTGCATCGGGGTTGCAACGACCGCTTCCAAGCGTTGCAAACAGCCTTCTACTTCGGTTTCAAACAAGAGCGGAATGATCTCCTGTCCATCTTCCGGAGAGAGAATTGAGCCAGCATTCTCATCTTGGGGATCGCCTAACTGCTCGTGCAACTGATCGAAAATGGGCGTCACCTCAGCCGCTAACCAAGCGGGATGGATCGCTGGAGGGCGGGCATGGGGGTGGGCAAGAAAGGTGCGATCGCGCTCAATCACCTGACGTAAGCCCGTGAGCGCTGAGAGCAGCAAATTTTCAAGCTGAACAGGAGGCGCAGCACCAGCAGAGTTGTGGGCAGCGCTAAAGGTTTTGTCTACTTTCAGCACCTTCAGAAAATCTTCCAGACGATGGGCTAGGGCACTCAGCACCTCAAACCCCATCATGCCTGCGCCGCCTTTGATCGAGTGGGCAGCACGCAGGGCAGCGTTCATTTTCTGAGCATCAACGTGGTGATCAGCAAGTCCTAAAATTGTGCGGTCTAGCGTATCTAGATATTCTTGGGCTTCATCTAGAAATTGACGACGAATTTCAAGCTCTTTGTCCTGTGACATTGTGATGATTTGGGTGACGGTTGGAACGGTATGACAAGGAGAAGGATAGCTGCCCTACTCCTTTTCGGAGGGGAAGAAACTGACAGGAGCAGAGCTACCAAATTTACGGGCATAACACGGGAATAGTGCGGGCATAACGGAACAATCGGCTCAATAAGGGCAAGGCTTTCAGTTGCTAGCTCACCTTGAAGGTGCCGACCGATTCTTGAAGCTCTCGCGCAATTTCTACCGTTTGCCGGATCGATTGAGAAACCTGCATGGTTGATTCGGACGTTCGTCCTGCCGATCGCACAATGTCTTGCATGAGGGTAGTCACCGCTTGAGACGTTTCGACCTGAGAGACCGTCGCGTTTGAGATCGAGCCAACCAGTTGGTCAATTTCCTGAGAGACCGTGAGGATCTGCTCTAAGCTAAATTTGGCGTTATCCACCAAGCGCGTTCCCTCTACCACCTGAGTGGTTCCCTGTTCCATCGCTTCTACCACCTCCGAGGTTTCGCGCTGAATCGTTGCCACAATTTGTTCAATATCGCGGGTCGCCGCCGCCGATCGCGCTGCCAGTTCACCCACTTCTTCGGCGACCACTGCAAACCCCTGACTGTCTTCCCCGGCTCGTGCCGCCTCGATCCCAGCGTTGATGGCGAGGAGGTTGGTTTGCACCGCAATTTGATTGATCAGCGACACCACTTTAGAGATCTGCTGAGACGACTCGCCCAACCGTTTTACTTTTTTCGCCGTTTCGCCGATCGTTTCGCGTAATCCTAAAATATTTTGCACGGTAAGCTCCATGGCTACACCGCCTGCTTCTGCGGTTGAGAAAGCAGATTTGGCAACCGCAGCCGCTTGTCTGGCGCTAGAAGATACAGCTTGAATTGACTGCACCATCTGCTGCACCGAATTTAGCGTCCGATTTGTTTCTTCGGCTTGCTGCATGGCGGTTTCTGACAGTTGACGAACCGACTGTTCATCATCGCCCAACGAAGCATTGACCTGACCTGCCGCCTCTTTCACTTGAGTGACAATCTGCCGCAAGCTCTCTACGATCGAGTTAAAGAAGTCGGCAACTGTACCGATTTCATCTGCCGTCACATCCGCACGAACGGTGAGATCTCCAGATACTGCCCCTTCGACTTCTCCTAAAAGTTGGATCAACTGCATTTGCAGATCTTCTTTTTGCTGCCGTTGTTCATCCGATAGCGTTTCTGCGACGTGGCGGGCAGCCTCGGCTTGGCTTAGCAAGTGGGCTTCGTCTATGGCATAGCCGATCTGGGCCGCTAGCTGCCCAAACAATTCGAGTTCTTCGGGCGTCCAGTGCCGCGTAGATGAACATTGGTGAGCGCAGAGCAACCCGACCACCTCTTTGTTTTGCAAAATGGGAGCCACGATATTGGCTTGCACCTGCAAGCGCTCTAAAATTTGGCAGTGACAGTGACTTAGCTTGGCGCTTTGAACGTCTTCAACTGACCAAACGCGCCCATCTTTGTAGCGATCGATGGCTCCTGGCTCTAGCGGATCGTCGATAATTTTGCCCAATCCTCTGATCCAGCCTGGGGCGATCGATTCTGCAACGATCGTGCCGCTGAGATAGTCAGGATTGAAGGTATAGATAACGACCCGTTCGGTTTTGAGAAAGCCACGGACATCATTAACGGTGGTTTGGAAGATATCGTCAACGGTGAGCGATCGCCGAATTTTGGTGATCACCTCGCTGAGAAACTGCGATCGCTGGACGCTCTGGGCCTGATTGTGCAACAGCACCTGCAACTGGTCAGCCATGCCATTAATGTGGTTGCCCAAACTCGCCAACTCATCGCTACCTCTGACCGTGAGACGAGTATCGAGCTTGCCTGATCCCAAATCTTGCACCGCCGTGGTCGCCGCCAAAATCGGGCGAGTAGCACGGTTGGCTAGCCACGCCGCCAATAGCCCAGTCAGCACCATGACAGCACCCGTTCCCAACACAAAGGTGAGCAATAGCTGTCGCTGGGGGGCAAAGGCAACCTCTGTCGGCGTTCCCAACACCGTACCCCAATTGAGGTCTGGAACGGTGTCGTTTCCTGCCCACGGCACGTAGCTGGCAAACAACTGTTCTTGCTCGGTTTGGATGCGGCGCTCAAGCACGCGAGTGCTAATGCTGCGACGAGACTGAATCGCCGAAAACTGGCTGTACACCGAAGAGGCAGGCTGCCCGATCAGTGCCTCTTGGGAGGAGAGGAAGATTTGATTACTGCCGTCAAGCACGCTAAATTCTGAATTGGATCTGGTATAGTCGCGCAACTGCTCAGTTAAACTGCGAACCGGCAGCACCGCCCGAACGATGCCGAGCTTTCTGCCCCCGCCAGACTCTCTGATTGGGGCAGTCAGATAAATCACATACGGCCCCGTTAGATTGGCGCGGACTGGGCGGCTAATCAGAACTTTGTTAGCGTCGATCGCGGCTTTAAAGTAGGCCTGCTCTGATTGACTCAGAATCGTTTGTTGATCGCTTTGCAGCGTGGCATTGCCCTTTAGATCAAACACGGTAATATTGTCGTATGCCTTGTACGCTTCAACAAAGCGTTCTAAAACCGCTTCCTTCTCGGTGGATGAGGTGGCATCCCGCAGAATGGGATTGGTCAAGATCGGCAAGCTCGACAGCACCTGGATGTCTCCATGCCGTTCTGCCATAAACGATGCCAACTTTTGGCTGAGCGTTAGGGCACTGTTTTCTTTAGTTTCTCTGATTTGTAAGGTGATGGATCGATTGGCTAATCGGTAAGCGATCGCGCCGATCCCTAGCACCGGGAGTGTCGCGATCGCAATGGCAAGGGCGGTTGCTTTCGTCCGAAACCCAAGCCGTTTGATACGCTGAAACACAGTCGGTGCTGGATGGGGCAGATCGCGATTAGCCGCAATTAGGGCAGGGCGAGCCATCTCGCTTTTCGGGGGAGTCATGTTGTCAACCTCAACCGCGTCAGAAATTGGTGGAACAGCACCATTCTCAGCAGCATAGCCACTCTGGGTTTTGTCAAATTGATCGACCATGGGATTGTAAAGTGATAGGACGGGAGCTAAGAGTAGAATGCGTAAGACAGCAGAAATGCATCAAGCCTGATGAGCAAATTGAATGATTAGAGCAATCAACTATTAGATTTTTATGAATGATGAATTCATGATTTATACAAGCTCTTATTCATCGGCATTAGCCTGCAAAATTGGAGCTTGTAAAATCGCTTCTCCATCTAGCAAAAAAACAATGTCTTGAGACTGAAGCATACAGCCTCGCGCATAGGGAATTAGCCCCTTGATTACGTCGCTGGGTAAAGGTTGGACATGGGCGGGCTGCACCCAAGAGATAGTGCCAACTTGGCGAACTGCCAGAGCGATCGCTGATCCCCCCGTGCGAACAATCACAATGTCGTACTGCTGGGGGCTGTAGTCGAGGACGCCCACTCCAAGCAAAAGCGCCAAATCTACCACCCACAAAACTCGGCTGCGACGATGCATCAGTCCGAGAATGCCCACCGGTAAATTGGGAATTGGGGTTAGCTGAGACGTAGGCAAAACCAGCACTTCTTGTACCTGTTTCATAATCAGTCCTGCCTGCACGCCAAGACTGACTTCAAATTTGAGATACGCCTCACCTAAATTCTTGCGAGTCTGGTCTGTTGTCACGCTCAGGGCTGAAGACTTAACCACCTCAACCTCCCACCGATTGAACGGTACGAATCAATTTCTCGCGGGTAAACGGCTTCGTAATGTAGGCATCTGCGCCTTGGCGCATTCCCCACAAGCGATCGATGTCTTGCCCTTTGGATGTACAGATAATAATGGGGACTTTCTGGGTTTCAGGATTTTTCTTGAGATTGCGACATAGCTCAAACCCGCTCATTCCGGGCATGACGACATCCGTAACAATAACATCGGGTTTTAGCTCGATGGCTTTATTCAGCGCTTCTTTCGCGGTTACTGCACCGATCACGCTGTACCCTCCTTCTCGAAGATAATGGCTGAGTAGTTCCATTTCTGAAGGGGTGTCTTCGACAACCAAAACGGTTCCCATCAAGGTTAAGCTCATGATTTTTCAGGCGTTTAGCTAACGGTGGAATAGGACGGGTCAGAGCATGGTCAAACCAGCAATGGAGCAGAATTAAGATTCGTCTTTGATCCCTAAGAACTTAAACACGGTGCTTACCAACTCTGGCTGCGTGAAAGGTTTGGTTAAGTAGCCGGATGCACCCACTAACTTGGCTTTCGCCCGATCGATAAATCCCGTATGCCCTGTCACCATGACGATGGGTGTTTGCTTGAAACTGGGATGCCGACGCAGCAGCGAACATAGCTCGTATCCGTCGAGATTTGGCATCCCGACATCTAGCAGAATGATGTCTGGTTTTGTCCGCATGATTTGCATCAAGGCTTTGACAGGATCATTGATCATCACAACAGCGACGCCGGAATCATTGAGAAAGCTGCTGATGGCTTGCAAGATGGTTGGGCTGTCGTCGATGCAGGCGATCGTATGGCGGGATTTGGGTTCGGTTGGCGCTCCTGCCCCAGTAGGAACGGCTGGGCGAGGCATCGTCGCGCCCCTCGGCTCCGGTCGCGATGAGGCGCGAGGGGCACGGGTATGACAATGTTCGACGATTTGGCGCAAATCTAGCTGGCATAGGTTTGGGTAGTGAGCGATCGCGGTTTTTGCCGTCAGTTCGTACATGCCCTCTGTAATGGTTAAGAAGGGTTGCAGGGCATCTTTTGCGATCGCATCGATCAACCCTGTCGCCTGAGGAGGGGTCAAATAATGCTGCTCTATTAACCAGCAAATCGCCTGATAGTCAGCACTACTAGACGCTGGCGAAGTGGGCTGGCTCTCAAACTGCCGCCGCAGTTGGGCGTAGTCGAGCCGGCTTAAGGCTGGAGCTTGGTTGCTCAACTGAGTCAGGTGTTGGTAGAGCCGATCAAACGGCGCGATCGAGTTGGTCGCATACGCGAGTTTGCCCCGATCGAGGTAGAGCAACCATGATGCTGACTCGCTTACCACCTGCAAACAGCCATCTACTTGACGGCTGATCAGTTGAGCCAACAAACTCAGGGGCTGGAGTCGTTGAAACGGTCGATGACTAACCATAAAGAACAGTATCGATTGAGAAACTCTTGAAACCTAATGCAAGCAATCTTCGCATTTATAAATAGAGGCTTGCTCCCATCTATTTTCAGCAGATGACCGACAAGAACCCTGACAAACAAGACTTCTTGCAGATTACCAGTAATGCGAAAAACAGAGTGAACTTGATAGAAACTTGATGAACAAAAAGGTGCTCTTTATCATAAGAGAAGTTTAAAAAAACGGACGAAAAATAACTATTTTCAACTAAAAAATAGTTTTCGCTATAACCTACTTTTTCTCCCCGTTTTAGCAAGCATAGGTCAGCCAATTAGCTCCACACAAACCAATGCTGGGGAGACCACTTCAGCTATTTGAGTTTGATGAACCATACCTCCTCGGTGATCATGAGACGCCTGGATGAGAGAGAGGGGCAACAGGGATGAAACTTAAGGTATTGATCATCGCATCAGTAGTTCAGTAGCAATGCAACAAGCAGGATATCAAAATTGCAGTTTTTTGATTTATCAACAGTTAAACACTGTCAGTACTGAGAATCACCACTAGATTACTGTTTACTACCTCAAATAACAAGCTCTGGAACTAGAATTGTAAGCTTAATGTGCCGAAAGATACTAAAAACTTGCGTTTTGCTAAGGCGAGATCTTGGCATAAGCCAAACCAGAGAGACTTTTTAGGGGTTTTAGCCTCGATAGAGAACTTACGATCGCAGCAATTAAAAAAGCAATTAATAATAAGTAGAAGCGACCAGTTGGCTCACCCAAACCGCGCATATTTTTATAACATGTTGTATTTTTTACATTTATTTTCTCAGTACTTAGTGGTAATAAAAGCTACCCTATTGTAGTCGCTTATTAGAAGTAATATTTAATACAAGAACTGAAGAGTTTTAAGCGGAGGCGAGTTGACATCAACTCCTCAAATGTCAGTCTTAATTACAAAACTTTGTATCAAATTGCTGAGAAAGATTAACTATTACTGCGATCGCTATTGCAGCCTCACCATTCCTTGGTAAAAAATCATTTAAACAGATTTTTATATTTCAGAGGAGAAACTCCATTGATTACTACGTTGCTCACTGTTACACCCAGAGCCTTTGAATGGACTCCGACTGTTGGCATCATCATGATTCTCTGTAATGTTGTCGCGATCGCGTTTGCCAAATACACAATGAAGAATCCGAGTGCAGAACCCCAAATTCCAGCGGGGAATCTATTTGGTGGGTTTGGCTTGCCTGCTATCCTTGCTAGCACGTCCTTTGGTCACGTTTTAGGAGCAGGTGTGATTCTGGGTCTGTCAAATATAGGCGTGCTGTAGCGTCTCTTGGTTCCACAGTTCAGATTGCTTTACGGTCAGGGATACAAATCTCTGACTTTTTTACGTAGGTTTGAAGGGAATGCTATTTTTCAGGGCGATTTACTTACTAAAATCGGTAACAACCCAATCCAATCAGTCGGAGGCGTTATCTGATGATGGTTCGAGCCTTGTTTCAAGCCGCCAACGTCGAAGGAGTCAACCCTCCTTATGACACTCTTCATCTGAAAGTGTTTTACCCAGCCCACCTGTCGGGCAGCGATCGCGAACAAGACATGGGAGAGGTGCCCGCAGACCCACAACTGGCTCCCTTTGCGATCGTGATTTTGTTTAACGGAGTCAACTGTGCAGCCGATGGCTATCAATGGCTTGCCGTCAAGCTTGCAGAACGGGGACTGGTGGTGGTGATCTTTACGTGGGTTGCCGAAAACCTTCCGGGCGTGGTTGCCCTAACTCCTGGGGTTGACATTCACAAGTGGTTTCCAGGGGTTTACGGCACAGCGCCCACCGCTTCTGCCCTACCAGCGCTGCTTGCCAAGTTAGAAGCGTTGCAGGCAAACGGCACTCTTGCAGGATTGCTAGACTTACAGCGGATTATTTTAGGCGGTCATTCTGCCGGAGGAAGAGTGGCGATCGAAAACGCCAATCCGGAATTTTTCCCGCAAGTGGTCGCCTCATTTGCTTACGCCGCTCATAGTGCCGCTCCGGTGCAGATTGGCTATGATGCAGGCACGATTTTACCTTTACCGGATGCCTTACCGTTACTGCTGATGGGAGGCACTTGCGACGGGGTAATTGCCAATAGTGGCGATCGCTATGGCATGGTTTGGGAGACCCCAATCACTCCGGTCTTGCGAACGTTTCGAGAAGCGATCGCGGGAGGGCGAGGGGACAGCTACTTAGTTTTGCTCGAAGGAGCCAATCATTTCTCGGTTGTCGATCCGTTTGATGCTACAACAGGTCGAGCTTTTCTAGATTTTGCCGCCGCTCAACCCGCAGAGCAAACTCGGTCAGTCGTGGCAGAAGCGGTTTGTTTGTTTATTGATGCTCATGTTCGTCACCAAACTGGAGCGATGGAAGCGCTGCATCAACGGCTCACCTCTGATGATGTCGCGATTAGCGCCAGGCGCAACTCCGAAGGAATCGCAAGTTTTGAGCGCAAATAGGACTCGAATCGCGATGTTAGTGTCAACGGCGATCATGCCACGTCTCCTCTACTCCGCGACGGATTGCATCTTCCATTTCCTCTAAACTGACAGGCGTTCCATTGTGCTTGAGACACCCCGCGACAGCATCTAAAGCCGTTTCTGCAAATGGCGTTTTAGGTTTGAGGAGAATCCCGTCTCCAGTATCGATCGCGACAAATTCTTGTCCTACCTCCCATTGATGTATCTCGCGCAGTACTTGAGGAATGGTTACTTGACCGTCGCTAGATAATGTTGTCGTTTCCATAAGCGATAGTGAAAAGTAAGAGATACGTAGGATTTTAGCAAGACTGCCGAGCAGCCTTTATCAGGGCGAGTTCGGGTTCGGCAGATCTAGCAGGTTTTCTTTCAATAAGCAATTTTATTCACAACAAATACCGCTTTAGTCCAAGAGTCTCTCCTGAACAAGATTCACGAGATCCTTAACAGTGTCCCACCCATCCTCTGCTACATCGTCCGGTATCTCAATATCAAACTCTTCTTCCAGTGCCATCAAAAGTTCTACCCGGTCTAATTCGTCCATACCTAGATCATTCGCTAAGCTGCTGTCCAAATCAACTCTATTCTTATCTACCTGCAACTGCTCAATGACTATTTTCTGAACTCTTGCAGGAATGTCCGCTTTGAGTGCATCCCTACGACGAGCTTTCTCAGCCAAACGCTCTTTATCAGCAGCTACCTGATATTTCATGACTTCAATTCTAAAATCAACTAGATCTCGTATCGTGTATAAATCAACTTTATGCCCGCTCTGGCTGTAGACTTTTGTAGCTAACTTCCACACGGTCTGATCGCGATTAGCTTCAAGTGATTTAAGCCCTTCCTCCGTCGTAACGGGTACAATTTCGTCTAAGTAACCTGAGTTCGGGATAAGGAAGGGGCAAAACAGATAGGGTGAAAGTGCTAACTTCTCATCCATCTGAAATTACCC
>NZ_WVIE01000031.1 GCF_010091945.1 Myxacorys almedinensis A | reverse complement strand
ACCGTTGCTTCTGTCACTGGCTTTAGCTTTATCGTAAATGCACTATCTGTCGCAGGCATTTTTTGATTTGGTATGAGAGCGTAATCAGATTTTAGATTGCATTTGAATCTCTAACGAACCACAAGAACCAACGATTGGAATGACGCTCTGATCAACTTACTCAAAAGGAGAAAAAATCATGGCTCGTCAATTTTCTTGGAACGCAATCAAGCTCGCAAGCTTCAGCCTACCGATTTTGGCGCTAGCGATCGCAGGCAGTGCTAGAGCAGCAAACGACAATGTGAAATGTATTGACATGCCGGTTGATTTCCCTGGAAATCCTCAGGTGTGTGCTGAAAAGAGAGGGCAAGGGTATGACATTTACGCCACATTGGCTGGTATTGCAACTAGCCAAAAGCAATATGTTGGGGCGGATGGCGTTGAAGTCACCCTGGGCACGATCGATGTGGCTGGCAACCGTGCTCAGGTACGAGGTGGCGTGAAACGCGGGCCTCTGCGTTTAGAAACAAAAACCGATGCGTGTTACTCATTCTTTGGCGTTAGCAAATGTGCACCAACAAAATCGGTGACGCTGAAGCTACCCGTATCCTGGGACGCTGCTCCATCGACTCCACCCCCATCAACTCCCTCAACGCCCACGGCAGCGAAAGGAAGTTACCAGTTGTTTTGGGATGGTCAGCAAGTCGGACATGACCCCGCCTGGACGCGCCAACAAGCGATCGAAAACCTGGAATGGAACAAAAAAACCTATCCCGACAAAAAAGTTGAAGGCTTATTCAACGGTGAGAAAGTCGGCTATGAGCTAATCATGGATGGGAAAAGAGTGGGGTTTGAACCGGGCTGGAATCGTCAACAAGCGATCGATAACTTGGAGTGGAATAAGCAAACCTATCCCAACATCAAAGTCGAAGGCTTATTAAATGGGCGTAAAGTCGGTTATGAGCTAATCATGGATGGAAACCGGGCTGGGTTTGCACCGGGTTGGAATCGTCAACAAGCGATCGACAACTTGGAGTGGAATAAGCAAACCTATCCCAACATGAGGGTTGAGGGGTTGTTTGATGGCGAGAACCTTGAAGCCAGAACTCAGCGCTTAGAGCGGAAGTAACCAGCGATCGCTAGATGCCTTGGGATTTACGTCCCGCAATCTCAATAGCTGCCGGGTTACTAGCCTAGCTATTGAGATTGCTGCTACCCTCTGTGACACGATGGGTGTAATACACCACAACCAGATTGTATTTCAACCTGATCAGGTTTTCAGAATAATACTTGACCCTATGAATGAAACTTAAAGAACTAAATTAAACTTTTAGAGGAAGATGGATAGTGCCAAGTGCGGACGCGAGGAAGTTACAGACAGTTTCATCACTTCAGAAAACCAGGTACAGTAACAGTGTCAGGTAAGCTACACGCTATTGTGTAGGTATATTCGCTATTACCAGAGTTTCCAAACTGGCTTGAACACGCTAAAGTCATGCTTGATGACTTGCGTAGCCACAGTAGTTGATCTAAAACTTAAGCAATCTTCTCAGCAGCATAACAATCTGCTTGTACACCGACCGTATCAAGATGGTTGGTGAGAACGAAAACTTACCAGCGTCTAGTGATTGGTAACGTTAGGCTGCTCAGGTTGTTGGTTGGGGCAGTATTTGAGGTTATTGATAGGGCATTAAAATTAACCTGGAATGTACTGTCGCAAGTAAACAATCAGCAATTTTTTGGTTTCGGCTAGAACTTGGTGTTGAAAAGTGTGATTGCCCGATAGTGCAAGCATATCAAGTGCGCTAGCAACCTCGACACTGATTGTTGCTAGTAGTTTTGTTTGAGCTTGTTCCAAAGCCGGGTTGCGCGCCTCAAAGAAAGTAGCTAGTTGTTGTGCAACTTCTTGATTAAATGCCGTATTCATTTCAATAGTTGTCGGAATCAGGCGCGATTGTACAAATACTGTGCGGAAGGCAGAATTTCCACTCACAAACTGATCGAATCCATCCACGATTTGACTAATGTAGGTTTCGAGCGGTAGTTGCATTGTTTCGTCAGTATGAAGGGTGGCAAACAGATCTCTCAGTTGATTGAGATAGCGATCGAGCAATGCATGAAAAACAGCTAACTTGTCTGGAAAGAAACGGTACAACCCGCCAACTGAGGTATTGGCTCTTATTGCAATTTCATCAGTCGTGGTTGAATCGTAGCCAATTTCGACAAACAATTCAGCCGCTGCATCTAGAATGCGATGAAATCGTTCCCAACTACGGGCTTGTTGAGGAACGCGCCACAATGGCGCTGATTGGGCGGGGTCAGGCATGACTCAGATCTTGGGTTGACAAACGCGAGGCTTTCCTCGTATATTGAAAATGTGAGATAAATCTCGCGTTTACAGTTTACAAGATTTTTGCTGGAGGAATCTATGCAGACTTCAACTCGGTTCGATATGACTGAAAACCGCAGCCAGAATATTTCCTACGGATTTTTCTTCTTTATGAGCTTTCTGGTTTGGCTCATTGCGACGGTGATCATACGTTTGTGGGGACACACTTTTTTCATTGCTGAAAACAATCTAAGTATGGGCGGTAGCTTCCTATTTTCTCTGTTGTGCTTGCCGCTTCTAGCTTATGGTTTGTTCCGTTGGAAGAAGGTACAGCCCTACCAGCGTAGAGATGCGGCAATCTGTTTAGCCATTCCTGGAATGCTACTGGACGTAGTAACGACTTATTTCTTTGCTCTGGTTTACCCAAATGTGCTTCCAACTGCTGATGGTGCGTATGGAGCATGGTTGCTGTGGGGATATGCGCTTGTCCTGATAACAGGATTTATCACAGGGCAAAAGAGTAGATCGTCAGCAGTTTAGGAACAACAGTTGACACAACCTAACAAGCCTGTTGCATCGGAATAAATCTAAGCCATCGTTGAAATGCAAAGGTTATCTGCGGCTGGTGAGCAGGATCGTTAGCTGTTTCTACTAAAGGTCTTGCACTGGTGAGCAGGAAAGGCTCATCATGAGAATTGTTCCGCCGTTGTCATGATCCGTACCAAATGCCTTCGATCGTTTTAACGACGTGCGCTGCCTGGTCATAAAGCTTGGTCGGAGAGGGCGCTTCGAGCAATACGGTGACATGACCCAGCTTACGCCCAGGGCGCGATCGCGATTTGCCATACCAATGCACAAAAGCGTTGGGAAGGGCTGCAAGGTGCTGACGTTTTTCCAGGTAATCGCTCTGGGCGGTTTCATAACCGAGCAAATTGACCATGACGGCTCCGTCGGATGTGAGCGCAGGACTGCCCAACGGCAACTCACTCACCGCTCGAAGTTGCTGCTCAAACTGTGATGTCACACAGGCATCTAGGCTGAAATGTCCAGAATTATGGGTTCGCGGGGCAATTTCGTTGACTAAAACCCGACCGTTTGCAGCCAGGAAAAACTCAATTCCAAACACGCCGACTGCTTCTAAGCGATCGAGTAGGGTGCGAGCGATCGCATCGATTTCGGCGGCAGTCTCAGCAGCAATCGCTGCCGGAGCAATCACCCATCGACACACCTGATCCGTCTGCTGGGTCTCAACGACTGGATAAACCACAATTTCCCCGGTTTGAGAGCGCGCGGCGATCGCGGCAAGTTCTCGCTCAAACGGGACAAATTCTTCAACCAAAAGCGGGCGATTTTCCAGCATGTGGAGGGTTGTTTCCCAGTCGGCTTGGTTTTTAATAATGAACGTTCCTTGCCCATCGTATCCATGACGACGGGTTTTTAGCACCACCGGGAACCGAGGCGAGGGGGCTGTTTCGAGCGCCCAAAATTGGGGAGTTGACAGGTTGCACTCGCGCAAAAAACATCGCTGCTGATACTTGTCTAGCAACGGCTTGAGAGACGCTAAGCTAGGGCGAAAACAAATGTCTTGGTGATCAAGCGCTGCTAAATCGACGAATTCATTCTCAAAGGTGATCACATCCGTTTGGGTGGCGAGGTGAGTGGTGGCAACAGCATCATCGATCGGCGCAAACAGGGCGTGATGGGCGATCGCAACTGCCGGATCGTCTGAGTTGGCAGTTTGCACCGTTAGCTCGATCCCCAGCGTTTTAGCAGCGCTTGCCAGCATCCACGCTAGCTGTCCGCCTCCAATGACGCCCACCCGTTTTGCCATCAATTTGCCCTCACTGATTTGCCCTCGCCACTTTACCGTTACGGACACCCCAACGATTCTTGGGTCTCTACGCCAGTTTTAGAATTGACGCCCCTTGCCACTTTGCAAAGCTCTTTTGCCTGAGCGCGATCGAGAATGGCATCCGAAAAATCTGCCCCTGTGATGTTAACATCTTGAAACTCGCTGCGGAGCAGAATCGCATTGCTGAGATTGGCATCGCTGAGATCGACGCGGATAAAGAAGATCTGATCCAGCATGGCTTGAGATAGACTGGCACCGCTCAGATTGGTGTCGGTCATGGTTGAGGCACTCATGGCTGCGCCCGTGAGATCAGCGTTAGAAAAATTGACGCGATTGAGATTGGCGTTGGCAAATTCTGCCAGCCTCAAGGTTTGCCCAGAAAAGTCTTGTCCTCTCAGTTCGGCATTGCCGTAGGAAACGGGAGGGCGATATTGCTCTGAGTACCGTTTGCCGGTGGGAGCCGGATCGGCGATCGCAGAGGTCAGCCAAACGCACCCGATCATCATCCACACCAAAACCCAGCCTGCCAGCCGTTTGACTACCATACCATCACCTGCGAGCAACACAGTTTAGCTTATCGCATCCCGCCAGAGAGAATTTATGTCCCAAAGCCGAGATAGCCACGGGGCGTAATCATGCGATCGCAGTAGAGTTGAGTGCTCTGATTGCCAATGAGAACCGTTGTCAGCATATCGATTGGCTCGTCGCTCAGTTGCTCTAAGGTGGTGAGGCGGATGGCTTCATCAGGGCGATAGGCAGACCGAACCAGGGCAACCGGCGTGGTGGGAGCGCGATGCTGAAGGAAAATTTGCTGAGCGATCGCAATGTGCTGAGTCCGAGTTTGCGATTTGGGATTGTAAAGCGCGGTGACAAAATCGGCTTGCGCGGCGGCGATTAATCGTCGCTCGATCACTGCCCACGGCGTCAACAAATCGCTCAAACTGATGGCGCAAAAATCGTGCATTAAGGGTGCGCCAACTCGCGCCGCTGTGGCTTGCAGGGCTGTGATGCCCGGAAAAACTTGAACATCGGGCGATCCCATCCAGCCTTGGGCGCGGAGTTCTTCTAACACCAACCCTGCCATGCCATAAATGCCGCAGTCTCCCGAAGAAATCACAACCACCGTCAAGCCCCAGTTTGCCAGGTCAATGGCACGTTCTGCTCGCTGCCGTTCTTGGGTGATCGGCAAGGCTTCGACGATCTGCCCCGGGCGCAACAGGGGAGTGATCAGATCGACATACAGAGAATAGCCGATCACCACATCTGCGTGGGCGATCGCACTTTGAGCCGCTGGGGTAATTTGATCGAGTGCTCCAGGTCCGATCCCAACTAGCCAGAGCTTGCCCTCCCGTCCGGTATAGTCTTGAGCGGCTTGGGCAACCGCGATCGTCACGGCACCCGCTTGTCCGGCGTGCCGAAAGATCTGCTTTGGCATCAATAGCGGGGGGGGAACCGATGGAGCCGCCGTGCCGGATGATGGGTCTGGAGGATCGATCGGGTGTGCCTCTGCTGTAAAATTTGCGACCAAAATCGCGGCTGCCTCGGCAACACTCGGAGTGCCGACTTCAGCCTCTACCACCTCCGAGGGAGTCGGAACGGTTACTTCTCGGAGTTTGTCTGCTGAGAAGCATCGCAACGGTAACCCGCGATCGCGGCACAGTTCGACTAATCCCGCTTCGTCGGCTTTGAGATCGATCGTAGCGATCCCGGCGATCGCGCCTTCTGCCCAATGATGCGCCTGAAACACCTCTCGAATCGCCTGCTCTATCAAAGCTCTTGGCGTGCCTCTCTCACAGCCAATCCCCACCCACAGCACTCTGGGATGCCACTGCACTTTGCCCCCCCCTGGCGCAAACCGGCGTTGGAGGGGGCTAATCCAAACCCGCGCTTTTGGCTCAGGCAGGGGTTCGCGAACCGTGGCTGTGTATGCTGGAAACCCAAACTGAAACGAATGATGGGCGGGGAGATGAGATTGCCACAGGGTAGACCCCGCTTCTTGAATGACCTGCACTGGCTCTTGCCGCGCGATCGCAGCGCTGACCCCTGTCCAGTCTCCCTCGCCTTTTGTCCACCCGTAGGGTTGCCCTAGCACATCGATCCCCGGCAACTCTAGCTGGTTGGATGCCCCCGTCAACACTGGCGTTGCCCCGATTTGCAGGGCAATCAGTTGAGCGAGGCGATCGGCTCCGCCTTGGTGCCCACCGCACAGACTGATCACAAATTTTCCGGCTTCGTCTACCACCACTACGGCTGGGTCGGTCGCTTTGTCGTGCAGCAATGGCGCAATCAGCCGCACGACCGCGCCTGTTGTTAAACAAAACACCCAACTTTTCTGCTCATTCCAAAGCGCTGCAAGATGCTCGCTCAGGGGTTTCTGGTAAACTTTAGCGTCTGGCAATTTAGCGTCTGGCAATGCGGACGAAACCGCAGCAGGAATCCACAGGGTTGCTGCTAGCGATGCGGTCAGGGGGCGGAGACGGTTAGCTCCGAGGGGAGTAGTTGCGATCGCTGCGATCGGCAAAAATTCTTCAAACAAAGGGGGTGCGAGGGACAAAGGGCTTCAGAAATAATAAAGACCATTGAAAATCTTGACACGCTCGGTTAGATTCTGGGAGGGTTAAGGTGAACAGGCTCAGGGTGCAACAACTGTGAACAGACCGCTTGTGTTTAGCTCTAAGGACAGTTATGCGAGTTTCTAATCATCGTCACACGCTTCCCGTTATTTTGACACTGGCAGTGGGGGTCACCACGGCAGGCTGCGATCAACCCCCTGATCAGGTTAGTGCCTCCCCTGTGGATGATCGCTACGATGTGGGGCTAACCGATCCAGCCTACTACATTAACTTAGGCAAAGAATTACGGAGCAGCAATAAGCCCAACGACGCGATCGCGGCGTACCGCAGAGCCATTCAAATCGATCTGGGCAGCGCAGAAGCCTATCACGAATTGGGTAATGTGCTATCGGGGCAGCGGCGCTCAGAAGAAGCGATCGCAGCCTACCGTCGGGCGATTCAAATCAATCCTCAAGATGCGACAGCCTACGATGGGTTAGGCAATGCCCTATCTGAGCAAAAGCGAACCGAAGAAGCGATCGCAGCCTACCGTCGGGCAATTCAAGTTGAGCCCCAAGATGCGACAGCCTACGCAGGCTTGGGCAACGCTTTAATGGAACAACGCCGGATAACCGACGCGATCGCGGTTTATCAACAGGCGCTCACTCTCTCAAAGCAGCCAGAACACGGCGTCAACGCTCATACGTTGGCACTGGTGGGCTTAGGTCGAGCGCTTCAGGCAGAAAACCAACTCGACAATGCGATCGCCATGTATCGCCGCGCTATTCAAATCAGTCCGACCTATACCTGGACTTATATTTATTTAGGGTATGCCCTCACCGAGCAACAACAGTTTCAAGAAGCAAACCGAAACTATCAGCACGTCCTCAAGCTGCCCAATGTCAAAAAACCGAAGTTAGGAGACAGCCATGCTCTGGCGCACAATGGGTTGGGCATGGTACTGCAACGGCAAGGCAAGTTACAACCTGCCATTCAGCAGTATGAACAAGCCGTCAGCTTAGATCTCAGCTACGAAACCGGGCACAAAAACCTTAAAGGTGCAAAGCGGCTGTTCACCAGTCAAGCGCAAAGGCTAGTTCCCAGACAAGCCTAACCGACAAAAATCAGGGGCATTTTTACCAGGGCACTGACCTCAAGACGCCGCTTCCACAGCCTACTCAGGCGTCTGAACCTTTTTGCGGGTTCCGGTTGGTTTTTTTACGGCTGCCGTCTTGGTCGTCGATTTTTTAGCCGCTGTCTTCGCTGCCGTTTTTGCTGTGCTAGACTTCTGCGCTGTCGTCTTGGCAGTTCCGCCATCTGGTGCTGACTTAGATTTTGCTGCCTTAGAGGTTGATTTAGGCGTTGATTTAGACTTGGTAGCCGTTTTAGACGACTTGCGCCCTTTGCTTTTTGTGCCCGCTTTGGCGCTCAACGCTTCCACTGCCATGTCCATCGTGACAGACTCAACCGTTTGCCCTTCCGGAACCGACGCATTCACCTTGCCGTGCTTGATGTAGGCTCCGTACGGGCCGTCGTAAATATTGACAGGTTCACCATCATCGGGATGCACCCCGACCTCTCGGAGTGGTTTTGCCGCGCCCCGCTTGCCTCGTACGGCTTTGGGTTGCGCCAGCATCTCAAGGGCACGCTCAAAGGAAATCGTCACTACATCATCTCCGGTTTTGAGCGATCGATAGTCCTTCTTCGGTTTGCCTGTTTCTTCGTCTTTGCCCAAGTCGTGGACAATGTAAGGACCATAGGGCCCGATCGCCGCTTGAACTTTCCTGCCAGTATCCGGGTGCATCCCCAACGTGCGCGGCAAAGATAACAACCCTAGGGCTTGTTCCATCGCCACGGTCTCTGGGTTTACGCCTTTGGGTAGAGAAACGTTTTTGGGTTTTGGGTTTTCGTCGGTCTTATCGCCCAACTGGAGGTAATGCCCGTAAGGACCGAGCTTGACATAAATAGGTTCGCCGGTTTCGGGATGCAAGCCAAGCTTATTCGGTCCTTTCAGCAAGGTTTCAACTTTCTCGGCATTGAGATCGGCAGGCGGCAGATCTCTGGGAAGGTTGATGTTACCGCCTTCAGATTCGATATAAGCGCCTGTTTTGCTGATGCGAATTTTGGCGGCTAAATCGTTGAAATGGATTGTGCGGGCATCTTTGGGATCGATATTGTTCTCTCGATCTTTAACTTGGTTTTCTAGCCCGGTGTTGCCTAAATAAAACTCCTTCAAATATGGGAGCCACTCGGTATCGCCGTCTGCAATGTCATCCAGCGTTTGCTCCATTTTCGAGGTGAACTTTGGATCAACAATGTCTGGAAAGTGTTTTTCAAGCAGATCTGTCACGGCAAATGCAGTAAAGGTGGGGATCAGAGCACTACCAACCAGTTGGGCGTAGCCTTTGTCAATAATCGTGCTGATGATGCTGGCATAGGTGCTGGGTCGCCCGATGCCTTCACTTTCTAGGGTCTTTACTAGCGACGCTTCGGTAAACCGGGCGGGGGGCTGGGTTTCGTGCCCGATCGCATCTAGATTTTGGCATTCGGGATGATCCCCCGATCGCATCGGCGGCAAAATCACCTCTTGATCTTCGATCGCCGCATCCGGATCATCCGATCCTTCTACGTAAGCGCGGAAAAATCCTGGAAAATCAATTCGCTTCCCGCTCGCCCGAAACCCTGCATCTTCTACTTGAATCTGCACAGTGATTTGAGTTTGACGGGCTTCTGCCATCTGCGTTGCCACTGTCCGTTTCCAGATCAGGTCATACAGTTGAAACTCTCGCCCTCGTAGCCCGGTTTCTTGGGGTGTGCGGAAGGTGCTTCCGGCAGGGCGAATGGCTTCGTGAGCCTCTTGTGCCCCCTTACTTTTGGTCGTATATTGGCGCGGCTGAGGGCTGAGATAAGGTGCACCATATTTGACCTCGACACAACTGCGCGCCGCCGCGATCGCTTGCCCCGACAAATGCACCGAATCGGTTCGCATATAGGTAATGTAGCCCTGTTCATACAAGCTCTGAGCCGTCCGCATCGTATCGCGGGCAGACAAGCCCAGCTTGCGGTTAGATTCCTGTTGCAGGGTAGACGTGGTAAATGGCGGCGACGGCTTGCGCGTAACGGGACGTTCTTCTAGCTCTGTTACCGTCCACTGGCGATCGCTCAACCGCTCTTGCAGTGCCCTTGCCTCTGCCTCACTCAGCAACACCACATTTCGACCCGCCGCCACCTGCCCGGTCGATTCATCAAAGTCGGCTCCGGTTGCCAATTTGCGCCCAGCCAGCGTCACAAGCTTCGCTTCAAATTCGCTCTTCACTTTTTTGCCCGTCGGCTCGGCTTCCACAGCCAGCAGGGCTTTGAGATCCCAGTAGCTGCCTTTGCGAAAGGCGCGGCGCTCGCGTTCGCGACCCACCAAAACTCGCACCGCCACCGACTGCACCCGCCCTGCCGACAGCCCGTAGGCGATTTTTTTCCACAGCAATGGCGAGAGGGTATAGCCAACTAAGCGATCGAGGATGCGCCGCGTTTCTTGCGCCCGCACCAAGCGCTCATCGACTTGGCGGCAGTTTTGAATCGCCTCCTGAATGGCTTCTTCCGTAATTTCATGGAACACCATGCGCTTGACCGGCACTTTTGGCTTGAGTAGCTGCAACAAGTGCCAACTAATGCTTTCCCCCTCGCGGTCTTCGTCCGTTGCCAGAACAAGCTCATCGGCGCTTTTGAGGGCGTCTTTGAGCGCCTTGACCACCTTTGCCTTATCTTTGGGCACGAGGTAGATCGGCTCAAAATTTGCCTCAACATTCACCCCAAGTTCCCGAACCTTCTTGTCTGTAATGGAGGCAGGAACGTCTCCCGTTGACTGGGGCAGGTCGCGCACATGTCCCATCGACGCCTCTACACGATAGCCACGAGGCAAGTAGTTGCGGATGGTTTTGGCTTTGGTTGGGGATTCGACGATAACAAGGGTTGACATGGGGCTCGCTAAAGAAGATTCGCAGTTCGACAGGTGACACGCTCATGGGTCTATTTCATCAATAGCACCAAACCTATTGGGTTGTGGAGTTCGGATTACCAGTTTGGGGGGTAAGAACTCAGCAGAATTGGGCTGTGAGAGCGGCAGGTAGTAACTTAACCGATGGATCGGCGAGTGGTTACATTCTTTCTTAACTTATAACCATACCCAACGGCTGAAGCAGATTCACCATCTAAATAAATTCAGATTTTGTCAGATTCTACTAGAGGGTGATTTGGCAGGGGGTTGGAAACCTAGACGGTCTCGAAACCTAGACTTTAGACCATAACGTTAGAACCGTCTATTGGTTGGGGTCACGGGAAGGGATTTAAGATTTAACGAAAATGAACCGAACTTGCGCGTTAAAATCCGTAAGAGACCTATGATCTGTCAGAATTTACGGAATTTTAGGCGCGCCTATCATAAATTTTCGTTAATCCTGCTTAGTTGGATTCCGTTTTATGGATTTTGCTTCTCTTGCTGTTCAGTTAAATGCTGGCACGATTGTGCCAGAGGCGATCGTGCTCATCACGCTGATGACGGTGGTGGTGAGTGATCTGATTATCGGACGCCAAGCCTCGGCACAGTGGACGCCGTACATTGCGATCGCGGGTCTGCTCGCTTCGGTTGTGGCGCTGTTTTATCAGTGGGATGTTGCCAATCCCATCAGCTTTATCGGAGAGTTTAATGGCGATGCCCTCAGCGTTGTGTTTCGGGGGATCATTGCCCTGTCGGCGGCAACGACGATTTTGATGTCGATTCGATATGTCATTCAATCGGGAACCTCGCTAGCAGAATTTATTACCATTTTGCTCACGGCAACTCTGGGCGGCATGTTTCTCTCCGGCTCAGACGAGTTGGTCGCGGTTTATGTTTCTTTAGAAACCCTGAGTATTTCGTCTTATTTGCTGACGGGCTACACCAAGCGCGATCCTCGCTCTAATGAGGCTGCCTTGAAGTATCTGCTGATTGGTGCATCGAGTTCGGCAATCTTTCTCTATGGGGCGTCGCTGCTATATGGGCTGTCGGGCGGCGAAACCAGGCTGAGCACCATTTCAGCGAGTATTGCCAGTGCTGGGTTGGCTCAATCTATCGGGCTGGTGATTGCGCTAGTCTTTGCGATCGCCGGGATTGCGTTCAAAATCGCGGCGGTTCCCTTCCACCAGTGGACGCCAGACGTTTATGAAGGCTCTCCGACACCCGTTGTCGCGTTTCTATCGGTGGGGTCGAAAGCGGCAGGATTTGCGTTGGCGATTCGGTTGCTGGTCACGGCGTTTCCGCTGGTGAGTGAGCAATGGCAGCTAGTCATGACGACGCTTGCCATCTTGAGTATGGTGCTGGGAAACGTTGTGGCGCTCGCCCAAACCAGCATGAAGCGTTTGTTGGCGTACTCGTCCATCGGTCAAGCCGGGTTTGTGATGATCGGGCTGATTCTAGGCACCGATGCAGGCTACTCCAGCATGGTGTTCTACCTGATGGTGTATCTGTTTATGAACTTGGGTGCATTTACCTGCATCATTTTATTTACGCTGAGAACGGGAACCGACCAGATCAGTGAATACGCAGGCTTGTATCAGAAAGATCCGTTGCTGACGTTGGCGCTGAGCGTTTGCTTACTCTCGTTAGGCGGCATTCCACCATTGGCAGGGTTTTTTGGTAAGCTCTACCTATTTTGGGCAGGTTGGCAAGCTGGGGCATACCCGCTGGTGATTTTGGGTCTGGTAACTAGCGTGATTTCGATTTACTACTACATCCGTGTAGTCAAGATGATGGTGGTGAAAGAGCCGCAGGAAATGTCGGATTCGGTGAAGAACTATCCGCCGACAGACTGGACTTTGCCGGGAATGCGCCCGTTGCAAGTGGGCTTGGTGTCAGCGCTGATCGCTACGTCGCTCGCTGGAATTTTCTCCAATCCTCTGTTTACGTTGGCAAACGATTCGGTTCTAAAGACGCCCATGTTGCAGCAGGCATTAGGCAGATCAAAAGCCCCGATCGCAAAGCAAATGGCTCCTACTATCTCACAGCAACTTTCCCTTCAAATCACGGAGGTTTCTACTAAGAAAGCAGTGAGCCTTCCTAAGTCAATGGTTCACAGTTAGAGCATTCATATAAGGTTAAGAATCGTTCAATTGTGATCAACCTGTGAGCAATTGAACGATTTTTGTTTCTCAAGTTTGCTTAAAAGTACTGGGAGTTCGATGAAAAACAGTTCGTCGCTGGTCTGCGAACTGTCTGCGAACCAATTGCAGACTACCGAGACAACGACCCTTCAGGACTGCACCGGATCACAGCCGTGGCACTTCCAGCAACTGGTAGTGGTATTTCATAAAGGGTAGAGAATAATTGGCATTTTTAGAGGACTCACTGCATCAGGCTCCCAGAATTAGTCCTTTTTCTCTGCCCTTTACGTAAGTGCACTACCCCAGCAACTTTTGTCACTCATAATGATCAGACATGATGCCAGAGAGTTTTCCAGAGGTTTGGGACGTGCGATCGCGCCCTAGGATTGACAACCAACCGATAAGCTTCAAACGGCTGGCACAACCACAAACAAATCTCTGCCGATTCCAGAAATTCAACCTCAACCCCGACAGGGCAATGCCTGAAGGTGATTGTTTGGGTACACCAAAGCGAAGCAAACAAACTGTGAACAGAAGGTTTGCTCCCTTGGCTTAGCGTGATTTATGGTGGACTAAAGTTTCGACCACTCTTCAGGCAGCATGTTGGCTTGCAGCGTAAACCCACCCTTGCCGTCAGGTGTAAGCACATAAGCCATCCCTTGGGGATCAGGGTAAATGCCCGTAGCCGCTTCAAAAATATCATCATGACCCACAATGACAGTATTTTGACCATTCTGGGGGGCTGCTGTTAGCAACGGCATCACGTTAGCTTTCATTTCCTTAACCTGCTCGTCGGTGTAGTCTTCAAAAGGCAAAAAGTTGAGTTTTGGGTCTTTTGTGTGGCGACCAAAGGCTAGGTCTGCGGTTTCCCAAGATCGGCAATACTGACTGGTAATAACTTCACCAACCGGAATTTTTTTCGCAGTGAATGCTGCGCCAATGTCTTTAGCCTGTTTGATCCCAACATCGCTGAGTTTGCGCTGGGTTTCACAGTCATTAAGATTCATCTTGGGATCAGCTTGGTCAGCATAGTCTTTCTCGGTTTGTGCATGGCGAAAGTAGATAACATGTCCGCCTTTCTGTAAAGCGCTCAAGAGTTCTTGTCCACTCAACTTGTCTTGAAATTCTGCATTCGCCTTTTCCCCTGCGCTGGGGGCTTCACTTTCACTGCTCTTAGGGGTTGCAGAAACTGGTGTTCCCTGATTGGCAGGGTTTTCGCCACTACTATTTGTTGCATTTTCTCCACCGCAGGCTGCAATCGTAGCCACCAATCCTATACTCAGAAATAGCTGAACAGACTTCCACAATGTAAGCATGGGTAGTTTTTCGTAAGTTTGTGCAAAGTACAATATCCTACACCAATTGCAACTCTTTCTCAAGAGGATTGCAAAAAGAAATTCCATTTAGACTCTAGCTGCGACGGATCATCCAACTCAGCGATCGCTGTTTTTATGCAGATGCGATCGCCTTTCCAATAAGCTAACGATCGGGTTCTCAAGACACCCGAAGCCAATTAGGTTGTCTGAACTTGTTACAATATTGCTCAACCTTTTCCCTGCGTCTCCATGCCTACTCTTGATCTGGGTCTCTTCGTTTTAGACATTGACGCAACAGAAATTGCGGGAGCCGGATTGTGGTCATTGGCGCTCTATTTGGGGTTTTCGCCGATCGGAGACTGGGTAACGCATCAACTGAATCGCTGGTTTAATTACGCCGAGCGATCGCTCTACACCTCCGAGCAAGAATTTGAGCAGACTCGTCCCGCTAGAGAGGCTCAAAACGCTTTCTATGCCTCGCTCTTCAGTATTTTTCCTTTTCTGGTCGTGGGCACCCTGTGCAGCCTTGGCGTCGAATTGAGTTTGGGGCGAAGCTGGGCAATTAGCGGCGGTATTCTTGCCTGCATGGGCTGCGGCATTTATGAACTTGGACGCCGCGACGGTCAATCTTCTGACTAGTTACGCCTCAAGATAGCGGATCTCGTCTTGGACAATTTTTGCTAGTTTTGTTGCGGCTCCGGGTGCACCTCGAAGCTGTCTTAGCTTTTCCTGCATCTGATGCCGCTTTTCTGGATGATCGAGATAATCGATCGCTAGCGCTGCAACCTCTTTTGCCTGGAGGTTTCCCACCAGTTCAGGCACGATCATTTCTTTTGCCCAAATGTTGGGCCATGCCAGCAGACCCAAGCGCCGTAGCGCTAACCCATTCACGATTTTTGCAAAAGTTGACCCCACCCCCGGCAGATTGACCAGCAAGCCAGGCAAGCCATCCCACGATCGCATCGCGTCAAGCTGCTGGGTTGGCAACAATACGATCATGGGAACAGCCAGAGCGCCCAACTCAGCCGTATTTGCGCCAACGGTCGTCAGACACAGACAACATTTCGATAAGACATCGTAAGCGGGCATGCGCTCAACAGGGTTGATTTTAAGCTCGATTTGCACCCCATTTTGGGTTTCGAGGTGGGCATGACCCGATGCAGACATGACCAGTTTTAGGGAGATATTGCCCATCCGTGCCACGATCGGATTTTGAGCCGGGTCACCATAGCGAGCCAGGGTTGGCAAGTCTAGCGTCGGCGCAACCGGAACGATAAAGCGAGTCTCTGGGCGTTGGGCGTGAATGCATTCCGCGATCGCGGCGAGAAACGGAACGCCTTGAGCCAATTTTGCAGGCTTGGAACCGGGCAAAAGTCCGACTAGGTTGGCTGGTGCGTCTTGCTGTGCATACGCTCCGACTTCTGCCATCAAATCGCCCACCACCGTTACTTTGTGAGCGTAGGGTTTGGGCACACGATTTGCAATGTCAGCGCGCATCACCGCAAAGCGATCGATCCAGCGATGCCACCGGGCTTCCCATTCTGCGTAAATTACCGTGCGATAGCCCAAGCGCTTGCCGATCACCACTGGAAAGAACTGATCCCCGCCCAGAAAAATGACCACACCGCGATCGCGCCACTGCCAATTTTCTGCTGTCTTACCAAAAAGCAGAAACGGAAAAAACTGGTCTGCTGCCTGCACGCGATCCACTTCGGGATAGCTTCTCGCGATCGCAGCTTCTTGACCGCTCGCATTAGGGCATGGCGACAGGATAACTGAGATTCTAACTGCATCACCCTGCCCCAACAGCACCCGTAACTCTCGCACCACAGGCTTAACCCAGGTTGCCAGTTCGCCGGGAGCGTTAGAGAGAATTAAAATATCGATCGCAGAAGACATGGCATTAAGGTAAACCAATAGAAAACTGGTCGAACTCACGTTTGGTTAAAACATGAGACGGATCAGGGGGATCGAGGGTTTCAAGCTAAACTATAAACCCTGATCGGATGCGACTAGCGCTTGACTCCGTTCGTCAGTGCGATCGCACACTCCACGACGACATCGCTACTTCCAATGCTTTTAACTGCGCTTGGGCTTTGTGCAACGACTCTTGCCACTCTCGATGGGGGTCGCTGTCGGCAACAATGCCTGCCCCAACTTGACCCCAAACCTTGGCCGGGGCAGCAGGGCTAGGACGGGAATAAAGCAGCGTCCTGATCAAGATATTGAGGTCGAGATAGCCGCGCCGATCGAGATAGCCGCACGACCCGTAAAACAAATTGCGACGGACGGGTTCCAACGCTTCAATAATTTCCATACATCGGACTTTGGGGCAGCCTGTGATCGTTCCTCCCGGAAACAGAGCGCGAATCAGATCGACAGCATTTACATCAGAACGGAGAACGCCTTTGACATTGCTAACGAGATGCATCACATGACTGTATCGCTCAATGGTGAGCAACTCATCAGCAACGACTGATCCCCATTCACACACCCGTCCTAAATCATTGCGTTCTAAGTCTACCAACATGATGTGCTCAGCCCGTTCTTTTGTGTTGCTGAGCAACTCTGCTGCAAGCTGTTGATCGTGGTAGAAGGTATGCCCTCTTGACCGGGTTCCGGCGATCGGGCGAGTTTGAGCAACCCCGTCTCTCACCTGCACCAACCGCTCTGGCGAACAGCTAATCACGGTTCCCCATGGGGTCTTCCAATAACTGGCGAAGGGAGACGGGTTGATCTGCTGGAGCGATCGATAGATTGACCAACTTTCTGCCCTGGTTTCGACTTCAAATCTTAGGGAGAGATTCGCTTGAAAAATATCCCCCGCTTGAATGTGCTGTTTTGCCTTTAGCACGATCGCTTGATACTCAGCTTGAGACATCTGAAACTGAGGGGTAGGGGATGAAAATTCAACCGTAGAGCCGCGTTCAACGACTGGCTCGGTGGTTAACTGCTGCTCCAATTTGTCCAATTGATCGGGTTGTGTTGCTGCTAACCAAAGCAGTTGCTGTTCGTGATCTAAAACAGTAAAGCAATCGGGTTCATACCAATATGCGATCGCAAACGGCAACGGATCAGACGTTACACAAGGCAAGCGCTCAATTTCCCGTGCAACATCGTAGCCCAACCAGCCCAACCAACCGCCTGTAAAGGGAAGCGAGGCAATCTGACTGTCTAACTCATGACTGTCTAACTCATGACTGTCTAACTCATGGCTACATGGTTGACTCTGCCAATCTCCCCGCGATCGCTGGAGCAGCCGGTTTAACAAAGGCAAAACCTCGCCAATCTTGGGCGTCCAAAGTTGCGGTTGGTGGTCAACCCATCGGGGGGAACCGGCACAGATCGAATAGCGCCCCAACTGCGGATGATCAGGCGAAGCAGGATAAGGACTCTCTAGCAGCGTTGCGATCGGGTGATCGAGAAACAAAGCGGCAAATACTTGAGAGCCGGTGCGGTGGTTGAGCGGCTGCGATCGCCAATGCCACGATGCTAGCGATGGCAGCGGCAGTAAAGCATCGTTCCCCATCATCCGCTTCCCAACTGGCTAAAGCCCATTCTTACCGCCCACAGCAGCCCCAACACTACCAACGCCACCCAGTCATAGCGCCGCAGCTTTAGATCATGCCACAGCACTCGATGGCGATCGGGGCTTGTAAATCCGCGAACTTTCATGGCATTGGCAATTTGTTCGGCTCTCAGCAACAGATTTTCCAACAGCCGTTCTGCGACCAGCATCCAAATTTGAGTAGTGCGACGAAATCCAAGTTTCCGCCAGTTGATTGCCCGCGTGCGGACTGAGCGCACCAAGTTCTGAAACTCTTCCATCACCAAAGGAATAAATCGCAGAGACAAGGTTAACGTCAAGGCAATTTCTGTCACAGGAACTTTGAATCGCCGTAACGGATTCATGAGATCTTCCAACCCGGCGGTAATTTCTTCGGGCGCAGTCGTCAGCAAATAGAGCGTTGTGCTGTAGATCACCGTAAACAGCAGCGTGCTGACTCGAATGGCAAGGTCAAGCGATCGCCGCGACACCTTCAACAAACCCCGCTGAAACACGATGTAGCTGTACTGTGTCGGCTGGGGCAACTCAGGGCGTTTGAGCGCTGCAACCGCCGCCTGCTGAGCCGGATCAGGGTTTTGCCCAAAGTTCCATGGGTTGTACCAAGGAGGACGCGGAGGCGGGATCGGCGGAGTATTAGATTGCTGAACGAATGCCAGTTCATTGGCAGGCAATCGCGGTTGAGCACTGATGCCTAACCCGTCAGGCGCGATCGCAATCAACGCAAACACATACACCGCCAGAAACAACAGCCAACCCATCTGTTGCCGCCATACCCGCAGCGGAATCTGGGCAACCAGCGTCAGCAAAATCAGCCCCCCCACCAGGATTAGCCGCCATGTTGCCGTTGCCAGCAATGGAGCCGCTAAAAAACTCATCAGCCACGCTAACTTCACTCGCGGATCGAGCTTGTGGAGCCAAGTGACCGGAGTTTCGAGATAGAGACCGAGGGGCAGCGATCGCAGTAAATCCATGAGGCGGCGTTCGTAACGATAGGTGCGTCTTGTTTAACACACCTTCGAGTTTATTGAACCGTTTATTTAACCTTGGTAGCGCGGTTCACAGTGCTGTTGCGCTCAAAGTCGCGCAGCTTTTTACCGCGCCACATCAGCCGAATCGGAGTGCCTGCAAACCCTAACGCTTGGCGAAACTGCCGTTCTACATAGCGGCGGTAGTTGTCCCCAAACAGCTTGGGATCGTTGACAAACAGCGCGATCGCAGGCGGCTCAGAACTAACCTGCGTCCCGTAGTAAATCTTGCCCTGGCGACCTTGCCGCGTGGTAGGCGGCGAATACCATTTCGTGGCTTCTTCCAGCACTTCGTTGATCACCGAGGTGGAAACCCGGCGCTTGTGTTGCTCGGCGGCAGCATCAATCAGTTCAAAAATCTTCTCCACCCGCTGCCCGGTTTGGGCACTGATAAAAATCAGGTTCGACCATTCCACAAAATACAGCCGACTCCGCAAGGTCTGCTCAAATTCATAAATTGTGTGGGAATCTTTCTCAACGGCATCCCATTTGTTTACCACCACCACGCAAGCCCGCCCATCGTCGGCGATCCGCCCTGCCAATTTCTGATCTTGCTCGGTGACGCCATCTAACGCATCAATCACCAACAGCACGACATCTGATCGCTCGATCGCTCGAAAGGCTCGGTGAATGCCAAAAAACTCTGGACCGTATTCCACATTCTTTTTCTTACGAATTCCAGCGGTGTCGATCAGCCGATAGGGTTTGCCGTCTCGTTCAACTAGCATGTCGATCGCATCTCGCGTGGTGCCCGAAATCGGACTGACGATGGAGCGATTCTCCCCCACAAATGCATTTAAAAGGCTGGACTTGCCCACATTCGGACGACCCGCGATCGCGACTCGAATTTCTCGATTTTCCTCAATCTCGTCGTAACTGGGTAAGTGCTCAATCAACGTATCGAGCAAGTCTCCGGTTCCATTGCCGTGGATGCCAGAAACCGCGTACGGTTCGCCCAGCCCCAACGACCAAAACTCTGCCGCTTGAGCCATGCCCTGATCCACCGATTCGCACTTATTCACGGCGAGCAACACCGGAACGCTCTGTTCTCGCAGCCATTGGGCAATCTCTTCATCTGCGCCATTTAGCCCTTGCTGACCATCTACCACAAAAATAGCTGCCGTCGATTCTGCCAGTGCGGTCATGGCTTGCTGACGAATGAGCGGCAAAAACTCGGTATCGTCGCCAAACACTAAGCCGCCGGTATCCACAACAAGGAACTCGCGATCGCGCCAAAATGCCCTCTTATAAAGGCGATCGCGGGTCACACCCGGCTCGTCGTAAACGATCGCGTCTTGCACCTGTGCCAGGCGATTCATAAGAGTTGATTTGCCCACGTTGGGGCGACCGATGATGGCAACGATCGGTAAAGCCATAAGTCTGAGCAAGAATGAAGAATTGGAGATGCGGTTCTACGAGCATCCTGTTTTTAGCAGAGTCTCATTGTAGCGAGTTTGGCTCTCTATCGGCTAAAAAATTAATTTGCTAGAGCACTAGTCGAGTGTCAACTTTAAGTTGATGGGTGGATGGGTGAATGGGTGGATGATTCCAATGACTCGCCCTCACCCCCTTCCCTCCTAGCCCCCATTTCAACATTTCAACCTTGACAGACCACTAGTCGCTCACTCTCTCATAGGTTTCAAAGCGATATGTCAAGCCGTCGCCATTTTGGGCGGCTAGGCGCGGCTCTACCCTAACCAACTTGAAGACGGTGCCAATTAAATGCTGAAAGGGCGGGAAGAACACGTCTGCTTCGTAGTGCCCTTCTACTAGCGTGAGTTCTAATTGATCGGCGATCGTCAGCCCTTGCGCGTAGAGTGACGCTCCTCCGGCGATAAACACGAGATCGCGATCGCGGCATTTTTCCAAGGCAGCTTCTAGCGATCGCGCTACATCAATTCCTAACGTTGTATCCTCATTAAGGCTCGTAGACACAACAATCATGGAACGATTTTTTAACGGACGTTTCTTTAGATCAAATTCCCACGTTTTGCGACCCACAATAACGGTATGATGGAGCGTCAATCTCTGAAATCGTTTCAGATCTTCCGGAATCGACCAAGGTAGTTTTCCATGACTGCCAATTGCTCGATCAGAAGACGCTAATGCAGCAATTACAATAACTTTGGGCATGATACAAAATAGATTTGATTGGTATGAATTTGATTGGTATGAATTTGATTGGTATGAATTTGATTGATCAACCCAGCACTCTCAATTGTCACGAAACCATCATTAAACTAAAGCACTTGAACCCAGCAATTACGAAACACTGATACTAAACCTTGAAACCAAGCGACCCATCTTTAATTTCCCTATCTGACGCTTCTTATGTTTAGCCCTTTGCCCTTCTAAAAGATCACACCGTTTAACTAACACACTTGATTTTCTTGCTGAGTAAATTTGGATGGACAACGAGAATTATTTAAATCACCCGACGTTTGGGTTGCTATTTCGAGTGTGTTTGGTAGAGGACAAGCGTGAATTGTTCAGTACCCTCTACGCCCAACGGCTGTTTTTCGTCGTCACGACCGAAGTAGACGGGCTAGACTTTCAGCCCATCGGGCGCAGCGATGCCAAAGCTCTGGTCGAAAACCGGATGCGAATGCTGCGGCGATCGGGCATGGCGAAAGAGTACGATGAACTTCAGAGAGTTCATAAACGCACGTTTCAATGAGTGATGCTGCCCAGTCGTTACTAGAGCGTTTGACCCAATTTCGCGCCACGATTCCTGATGCGGTACGCGCGATCGCAGTGACAAAGCAGGTTCCGGTAGAAGCAATGCGAATCGCCTACACCGCAGGGTTTCGAGACTTTGGTGAGAGCCGCGTTCAGGAAGCAGAAGCCAAACAAGCAGCCCTGAGCGATCTAAAAGACATAACCTGGCATCTGATCGGGCATTTGCAGAGCAACAAAGTGCATAAAGCGATCGCGCTGTTTGATTGGATTCAGTCGGTCGATAGCCTGAAATTAGCTCAACGCCTCGATCGCGCTGCTGAAGACAGTAACCGAATTCCTCACCTCTGTTTGCAGGTAAAACTTGCTGATGATGCCAACAAATCAGGTTGGAGCGTCTCGGATCTGCTCGCAGACCTGCCCCACCTTGACCAACTCACCCACGTCCAGATTCACGGGCTGATGGTGATTCCCCCGTTTGGGCTAGAGGCAAGCGCTGTGTTGGCTCTGTTTCAACACGCCCACGCTCTGATGGAAAAGATTCGGCAGCAAGGCTTTTCTCGTATGCAGTTTGAGCAGCTTTCTATGGGAATGTCGGATGACTATCAGTTGGCAATGCGGGCAGGGGCAACGATGATTCGTCCGGGGCGGGTGCTATTTGGCGATCGCTGATGGAGACGTGCGATCGCTGCTAAATTTCAAATGCCAAATTTTTTAGTATCGACATTTCAGCATCAAAACTAACACTGAGTTAAGTCTTCGTTAAAACGAGTAGAAGGTGTGGAGTCTAGAAAGCTTGCTGCATAACCTACAGCGATCGTCCTTTAACACAGTGGACACTGCGATCGTGTGGGTGATTGTCCGGCTTAACTAGTGCTAGATGATACTTAAATAATAAGCTGCTAGAAAAGCGGGTTCTTAAAAAACGTTTAACCTTCTCGAAAATGGTGTTGCATTCGTAGAGAAAAATGATAAGGTTGTTTACCTGTAAAGAAATTCGACCTGAATGGGTGTTCAAACTTGAGTTTAACTAGCTTTCATTGAATGCCTTTAAATGTTCAAGGGAGAATCTAACGTTGTCTATATAATGCAACGGTTCCTTAAAAATTCAGTTAGAGTAAAACGCCTGGCTGAGCGCTTTAAGGATGCTTTCTTTATCGGTTTTAGTAGCGGCTAGAAACGCGAAAGATTTTAACGTTGTGGCTATGGCTTGACCAGAATCATTGGGGACAGTTGTCTACACAAGCAATCGATTAGATGAAAGATTCTGAGAGTGGAATTTCTAGAATTGCAAAAAAGTTTCAATTCAGTGTTCCATTTCTTGAAATTGCCGATACAATTGCTGCCGAGCCTACTAAAAAGAAAATAGAGATTCCAATTTTAAAGGTTGGAAATGTACTATTTTTTCACTCTGGCAAGGCTCGTTTAGCAAAGCCACCTATTTAAGCTGACCACTAGCAACGTAGAGGTTTGCTTAACTGCAAAATGTCAGCTTAGGAGGATATTGTTTCTCTTTACTCAAAAAATCTTTAGCTGGATTTTCTGCTACTTTTCGATAGGTTTCAAGTGACTTTCAAGTAAACTCGATAGATTGTGACGGAGCGTGACACAGTGAGTATCTTTAGTAAATTGCGAGATTTCGTAGGACTAAACGAGCCGATGGACTACGAATACGAGTACGACGAGATGGACGGGCAAGACTATCAAACTCTATATCAGGATGAAACTCCGGTTTCTGCGCCGGTTCCGGCTATGGAAGATGAAACTCGTGCCCGTCGAGCAACAAATCGCTTCCGCGACTCTGAAGCAAGCTTACGAGGCAATCGTGCGGCTGTGATGGGTTCAGAAACAACTGGTGTAGTAGGAACAACAATGAACAACGTAATTGGGATGCCTGGTGCGACGAACGGGATTTCTGAAGTTGTGGTGATGGAGCCTCGCACGTTTGAGGAAATGCCTCAAGCGATTCAAGCGCTACGGGAGCGCAAATCGGTGGTTTTGAATCTGACGATCATGGATCCCGATCAGGCACAGCGCGCGGTTGATTTTGTGGCAGGTGGCACCTATGCGATCGATGGTCATCAAGAGCGCATCGGCGAAAGTATTTTCCTGTTTACGCCAAGTTGTGTTCAGGTCAGCACGTCGGGCAACGTGATTCATGAAGTGCCTCAGCCTCAGCCTGCTCGCCCTCGCACCAATGCTCCTACTCCTGCTTGGGCAGAGCCAAGAACTGCTCAAGGCTAGGTTGCTTTTTCCTTCAGCGAAATGTTTTGAATAGTATGGTTAAAGACCCTCGCCGAGGGTCTTTCTTTTTCTAGGTGTGAATTTATGAATCATGAATCGGTTCGGTTTGGCATGATTGGCGGCGGCATGATGGGGGAGGCGCTGTTAGCTCGGTTGGTGGCGCAGCAGGTGTATACGCCGCTAGAGATCAGGGTGAGTGAGCCGTCGGCTGCCCGTCGGGAGGCTTTGGCGCAAGCTTATAAGATTGGGGTGACAGCAGACAATCGGGATGCTGCGATCGCATCTGATGTGGTGGTGCTTGCCATCAAGCCTCAAGTGTTTCAGCAGGTTGCGCCAGAGATATCGAGTCACCTTGTGCCATCTGCGTTGGTCATTTCTATTTTGGCAGGCATACCGCTCAGTCAGCTAGAAGCGGCATTTCCGGGTCAGCCTGTGGTTCGGTCGATGCCAAATACGCCAGCAGCGGTGGGGGCAGGGATCAGTGCGATCGCGGCGGGTCAGCAGGTTGAGCCGCCGCACCTTGATCTGGCAACTCGCATTCTGCAAACCGTGGGTGAGGTTGTAGAAGTTCCCGAATCAGCGATGGATGCCGTGACGGGCTTGTCGGGATCGGGGCCGGGCTACGTGGCGGTGATGATCGAAGCGTTAGCCGATGGCGGCGTGGCGGCTGGGCTGCCCCGTGCCATCGCCATGAAACTAGCACTGCAAACGGTGCGAGGCACCGCCCAACTCTTGCAAGAATCGGGGCTGCATCCGGGCGAGTTGAAAGATCGGGTGACGAGTCCGGGGGGGACGACGATCGCGGGGATCGCTCACCTCGAACGATCAGGATTTCGCTCGGCGGTGATCGAAGCGGTGCGGGTGGCATCAGTGCGATCGCAGGAATTAGGACGCTAGCCGCGCGATTGAGTCAATCTGCTAAATCAGCGTCAAACAGATCCAGGGGCAAGTGCCCGAAGGTGTCGTTCACCCCGTCAGCGTATGCCGATTGGCAGGACACCAACACACCGCGATGGGTACCAGGGTAAGGATTCAGATAGGCGAGGTTCCTGGCTGGGTTGTATTTGATGTAGATTGCCCCTGGAACTGCCTCCATGACAGGAATGGCGTCGTAGCCCAGGGCTTTGGCATAGGCATGGAGCGATCGCACGCCCTGGGCAGCCGTGTCAGCACAAATCCCTAAAATCTGGTAGTCTGACAGGCTGGCAACGAGCAATAGCGCCTCCCGCAGCAAAGCATAGGTAGCGGACTGAGGAGACGCCGGATCGAGGCAAGTTAGCTGTTGAAGCCTGTGTTTCGCTGTTTGTGGATCTAGGCTCATGGTGCAGTAGGGGCGTAGGGTGCATTCAGAATTTGATACATTAATACTATATAGTTGAGGGTGACTAATAGTTGAGGGTGACTAATAGTTGAGGGTAACTATCAAGTGCGGTGGAGTTTGGTGCTTGCTTTTGTCCCCATTTGGGAGTAAACGCCACATATGGGGTACGAGTTTAGAAAATTTGTAGATATAGCGCGCATGATCGGTTACGCTTAGACTCATTCCTTTGTGTGGGCTGAGTGATTATGTCTTTTGTCGGTTTGCATATTCACAGTGACTATAGTTTGCTAGATGGCGCAAGTCAGCTTCCAGAGTTGGTTGAGCGGGCGGTTGAGTTGGGGATGCCCGCGATCGCGCTGACGGATCATGGCGTCATGTATGGTGCGATCGAGCTTTTGAAAGTGTGCCAGGGCAAACTCAAACCGATCATCGGCAATGAGATGTATATCATCAACGGTGACATTACCAAGCAAGAACGCCGCCCTCGCTATCATCAGGTGGTTTTGGCAAAAAACACGATCGGCTACAAAAATCTTGTCAAACTAACGACGATTTCTAACCTCCAGGGCACCCAAGGCAAAGGAATTTTTTCTCGCCCTTGCGTCAACAAAGATTTGCTAGCGCAATATCACGAAGGGCTAATCGTCACGAGTGCCTGTTTGGGTGGCGAAGTGCCGCAAGCAATTTTGCAGGGAAAGCCGGAAATCGCCCGTCGGGTTGCTCGCTGGTATAAAGACATTTTTGGCGATGATTATTATCTAGAAATTCAAGATCACGGGTTGCATGAAGAACGCATTGTCAATCCTGAAATTATTAAAATTGCGCGCGAATTTGATATCAAAATCATTGCGACGAATGATTCTCACTACATTTCTTGTTTTGATGTAGAAGCCCATGATGCGTTGCTGTGTATTCAAACCGGAAAGTTGATTTCGGAAGAAAAACGGCTGCGCTATACCGGCACAGAGTATTTAAAGTCGGCAGATGAGATGCGAATTTTGTTTCGCGATCATTTAACTCAAGACATTGTAGATGCCGCGATCGCAACCACTCTAGAAGTTGCCAACAAAGTCGAAGAGTATCAAATTATGGGGGAACCCCGCCTGCCGAACTATACGGTTCCCGCCGGATTCACTGCCGATACATACATGGAAAAAGTGGCATGGGAAGGGCTGTTTAAACGCCAGAAAGTAACGTCTCGCGATCAGATTAGTAGTGTCTACCAAGATCGGTTTGTCTATGAGCTAAACATGCTAAAGCAAATGGGTTTCTCAACCTATTTCTTAGTGGTGTGGGATTACATTAAATACGCCAGAGATCATGGCATTCCCGTTGGGCCTGGGCGGGGGTCGGCTGCTGGATCGTTGGTCGCCTATGCCCTCGGAATTACGAATATTGATCCGGTACATCACGGGTTGCTGTTCGAGCGCTTTCTCAATCCTGAGCGAAAATCAATGCCTGATGTAGACACGGATTTTTGTATCGAAAGGCGTGATGAAGTGATCAAATACGTCACTGAAAAGTACGGTACAGAGCGAGTTGCCCAGATTATTACCTACAACCGGATGGCATCGAAAGCTGTGCTAAAAGATGTCGCACGAGTGCTAAACGTGCCCTATGGTGAGAGCGATCGCATGACCAAAATGATCCCAACGGTGCGCGGCAAGCCGACCAAACTAAAGGTGATGATTTCCGACAAAACCCCAGCCCCAGAGTTCAAAGAAAAATATGATAGCGGTGCGATTGTGCCGAATTGCACTGTCACCTACCAAGACTGGCTCGATACTGCCATTCGGATCGAGGGAACCAACAAAAGTGTCGGCATTCATGCGGCGGGGGTGGTGATTTCAGCCGATCCGCTCGACGAAATTGTGCCGCTCCAACGCAATGCCGATGGCGCAGTATTCACCCAATATTTCATGGAAGATATCGAGGCGCTCGGCCTCCTAAAAATGGACTTTTTGGGACTCAAAAATCTCACCATGATTCAAAAAACGGTGGAACTAATTCAGCAAAGCCGCAATTTCAAGCTAGAGATCGATGAATTATCGCTTGATGATCCTGGAGTATATCAACTGTTGGGCAGAGGCGAACTCGAAGGCATCTTCCAGCTTGAATCGTCTGGAATGCGGCAAATTGTCCGAGACCTTAAACCCGACACCATTGAAGACATCTCTTCAATTTTGGCGCTTTATCGCCCTGGCCCATTAGATGCAAAACTCATTCCAAAATTTATCAACCGCAAGCATGGGCGCGAACGCATTGACTATGCCGCCGATATTCTAAAACCGATTCTGAAAGAAACCTATGGAATTATGGTTTATCAAGAGCAAATCATGAAAATTGCTCAGGATCTGGCGGGCTATTCTCTTGGGCAGGCTGACTTGCTGCGTCGCGCCATGGGCAAGAAGAAAAAAGCTGAGATGGAAAAACACCAGGCGATGTTTGTGGAAGGAGCCATTAAAAATAATGTGCCGCCCAAAGTTGCTGGAGATCTGTTTGATCAGATGGTGATGTTTGCCGAGTATTGTTTCAACAAATCCCATTCCACCGCCTACGGCTATGTTACTTATCAAACGGCTTACCTAAAAGCCAACTATCCGACCGAATATATGGCAGCACTGTTGACGCTAAATAGCGGCGATCAAGACAAGGTGCAGAAATATATTGGCTCTTGTCTCAGCATGAGCATTGAAGTGCAGCCACCCGATATCAATCGTTCTGGCGTTGACTTCACCCCGACTGGCGAGAAGATCCTATTTGGGTTGTCGGCGGTGCGCCATGTGGGAATGGGCGTGATCGACGCCATCTTAGACGTGCGGCAATCCAAAGGGGCGTTTCAGTCGCTGGCAGACCTGTGCGATCGCGTTGACCCCCGCACGGTGAACCGCCGCGCTCTAGAATCGCTGATCCACTGCGGAGCCTTCGATCAGCTTTGCAACAATCGCCAACAGATGATTCAAGACCTGGAACTCTTGCTCGATTGGTCGCAGTCTCGTGCCCGCGATCGCGCCAGTGGTCAGGGCAGCTTGTTTGATCTCTTCGGCAGCACTACCCAGCAATCGAGCTATGAACTCGCGCCCAAAGCGCCAACGGTTGCCGACTATCCCCAGCAAGAAAAGTTGCGGCTTGAAAAAGAAGTATTGGGGTTTTACATCTCGGATCACCCCCTCAAGCATCTACAACAATCGGCAAAGATGCTGGCTCCGGTGAACTTGAGTGATCTCAAGCAGTGCAAAGAAGGCTTGACCATCAGCGCGATCGCCCTGATCACCACCATCAAAGCGGTGACAACTAAGAAGGGCGATCGCATGGCAATTTTAACGATCGAAGATCTCACCGGGCATGCTGAAGCCGTTGTGTTTCCCAAATCGTTTGAGCGCATTCAGCGCCACATCATCCCCGATGCACGGCTGATGCTGTGGGGCAAAGTTGATCGCCGCGACGACCAAAGCCAGTTCATCGTAGAAGATGCAGAACTGATCGAAACAGTGCGGATGGTGATGGTCGAGCTTGAACCCCAGATTGCCACGGACGCCGCCGAACAACACCGCTTGAGGAGTTTGCTGCGCCAACAGCATGGGGAGGGAGACAGAGCCAAGGTTCCGGTTGTGGCGATCGTAGGGGCAAAGGCGCGGCAACACTTTGTTCGATTTGGCTCTCAGTTTCGGGTGCACGATGAGCAAGCGACCGTCAGCGCGCTAGAGAAGGCAGGCTTTAGAGCGCGGGTGTCTTCGTTGGTGTCGGGCTAAACCCTTTAGAGCCTTACCGATTTGAGATGGCTGCGCGGATCAAAGCTGCGATTGGCGCGAATCTTTTCGTAGGCTTCTCGCTCGATCTCCGAGAGATCTTTAGGCGGGGCGATCGTAATTTTGACCATCTGATCGCTGCGATCGCCTTTAAGGTTGCGCCAGCCTTTGCCCCGCAACCGGAGTGATTGTCCTGAGCGAATCCCGGCAGGTACATTCACCGTGACGCTGCCATCGGGCGTTGGCACGTCGATCTGTGCGCCCAAGACTGCTTCATCGGGCGCGATCGGCACTTCGCACACCAGGTTATCCCCCTCAAACTGGAAGAAGGCATGAGGAATCAACTCGACGGTGAGATAGAGATCGCCAACTTGACTCGTGTAATGGGGGCTGGGGCGTCCTTTACCCCGAACCCGAATTCGGCTGCCTGCTTTAGTTCCTGGGGGGATGCGAACCGTAATTTCGTTACTACCGATTTTCAACCGTTTTTCGACGCCATTAAACGCCTCAGAGAACGCCAGCTTGATCGAGGCTTCGGTGTCGAGACTTGCCCCAGAAGCCCGTTCTTGCGCTGTTTGGCGCTGCCAATCGGCACGGGGGTTTCTAAAATCGTCTGCACCACTCGGAGGGCGGAAGCCCCCAAACGGATCGGCGGTGCGTCCATAGCCGCTGGTGCCAGCTTGTTTGCCGAGCAAATCGTTGATGAAATCCTCGAAGCTACCATAGCGACCAAATTCAAATTCATCAAATCCGGCGCTACCTCCAGTGTTAAAGGGCGATCGTCCGCCTGGGGTGCGTCCTGCGCCAGCTTGTTCGGCTTGCCGCCAATATTGCCCATACTGATCGTATTTTTTGCGTTTGTCCGGATCAGACAAGACTTCGTTGGCTTCGTTGATTTCTTTAAAACGAGCTTCTGCGACTTTATCCCCTGGGTTTACGTCTGGGTGATATTGCCGCGCCAGTTTACGGAATGCCTTTTTGATCTCGTCGGCACTGGCAGTTTTGCTCACGCCCAGTAGGGAATAGTAATCTTTAAAGTTGGTTGCAGCCACTCGCTCATCCCCTCGCAGAATTTAGTCGGTTTATCAGGTTGTCCACTCTTATGTTAGAGTGCCCAGCCCCCTTGCATCTTTAGGCTACCAAAAATGTCTCCAAACCTTGGGTCTGGTTGATAGCGAAAATACCGTAATTTGGGGTATCTTGATGACCCATCACGCGACGATTCTGTTCGGCTGCTTTATGCCGCATTTCCTAAGTCAGTTTGGAAAGCGCTTCAGGAAATTGCGTAACAGTGGCATAGCGGTGAGGTTGAGCGGCGGCAGATAACACGGAAACGAGGCAGAAAATCTTCAAATCGCCGCTCCAACGACTTGTTAGCTGGCTTGTCCCCCCGATTACCTCCAAATCCCTCCAGATGGATTGCTGCAATATGTTTTGACCAACGCTTGTCCATCAGTGAGACTCATGGCTGAAAGCGAAGATGCTGGAGCGATCGCACTTGGGCAATAGTTTCAAAATTTACGATTCAGGTTCAATCAACATCCTCAAACAAACGATCGCCCCGATGGAGTCTGTAAGCCATTTGGTAGGTTTGCTCTTGCGATCGCATCGTGGGGGTATGCGCTGCTAGATACCGTGACGCGGCAACCAAAACGTGAATCCCCGCCGGAGTGTTGCCCAATCGGGAGTATTGCCGAAACGCCGCTTCAATCTCCTGGATCACATGAAATTGACGGTCTTCGCGTAACAACAATTTGCCTAACAAGGCTAAGAGCAGTTCTGGTTTGCCACCGCTGTAAAGATAGCTGCCGACTAATTCCCCAACTCGATTCACTTGTTGCTGTCGATCGAGTAACTCTGGCAATTCGTGTAACAACTCTGCTGGATCTTCCACCGTTTGATCGGGGTTGGGAAGGCGAGCAGCAGGGACATTGAGGAAGCGATCAAGATAGACACTCATTGCCGCATCAAACACGCCTCTCAACAACTCCGCCGATGCAACTCGTTTCATGCCCTGATGAACCGCATTGGCAAAGGTGAAGGTGTGATGGGCACTGTCCCAATCGTTGAAATCATTGTTCGTGCTAAATTGAGCAATCCGCAAGGCAGTTGCATGGGTCACAATTCCAGCCAGGTCTACCTCAGAGCATCCTTGCCGCAGGGCTGTTAGCAGGGAATCCGCGATCGCCTGAGCATTATCCCCCAGCAAGATGGGCAGGAGTGAATCGCGATCGCCCCAACTCCCCTGTTGATTTTTTCCCTCTGCTAAAGCGGCGGGCAGTTCTGCAAACGCCTGTTGCAAAATTGCCGCCAGATCGACCGGAGAACGCCAAGACCTGGATTCTTCCATCCGAGTGGCGCTCGTGTAGCCAGAAACCAAACTGGTTAAGACAAGTTCTGCATTCTGCCAAGCGGTGGCATCTAAGGCTTCTAACGCTTTATTAGTAAAGTCCAGAGGATGCCCGACATCGATATAGCGATGATCAGTCACGACCGTGAATAGCATCTGAGCCAGTTGGGTTTGAGATGCCCCTGCCGCGATCGCGGAGGCTAGACAGCGTTCTGCACCTTCGGCATCTCTGACTTCAACAAACTGGCGAAACCAGTGTTGCAGAACAGGAATCTTTTCAGGATTGTTGGAACCGGGTAAAGGTTGGATAGGGAACCGAGGGGGTTGATTGCTGGTATCTCTGGCGACTGCGGCTAAACCGTGATAGAGCGCACGCGGTTTATCGATCGCATCTAGATAGGGCAATAGGTTCATCATGCAAGTATGGATCGTCAAGCCAGTGTCCCAACCGCTCTGTCGGTAAGACACCCCAAAGTCTAATCCCATCCGAAAGGCTTCAGTAGTATATTTCTCTTGCTTCAGCAGGGCAATAACAGATTTGCTGATGATTAAAGGAATTCCTTGTTCTAAGCCATCTTGAAGACGCTGGCGGTGATGAGCTAATGGATCGGCATGAGCAGCAAGATCAATCCAGACCTCATTCTCGCGAATCTCCACAGGGAAAGCGGGGAGATCATCCGCCCAAGAATCAAACGTTCCACCACTCATCAAATCGAAGCGAGCGTAGTGCCAATCACAGGTAAGAATACAATCTTTCACCGTTCCGCGATGGAGAGGAAACCCCATGTGGGGGCAGCGATTGTCTACAGCATAAATTTTGTCATTCTCATGAATGAGGAGTATTGTATGTCCAACGTTTACCCCGGAGGGGGAACTGCTTCGCAACGCAACCACTAATCGTCCTGCTTTACGCACCTCATCTACATGAGCAGCATGAGCAAAACTTTCTGTCCTAGTCTGCATTTGTCTTTCTCCTGATTGCCCAAAAGAGTCTTTAGTCAAAGAAACGAAGTTGCCTCAGAGTTTTTAAGCTCTCGTCAATCGTTCAGTAAGTTCTTGATCTTCTTGTTGATAGAACGCCTTCTCTTTTTGAATAAAGATGTTTGCTAAAGCATCGTAGGCTTCAGCCCACGCCGCGATCACTTCATCAGTCGCAGCATCTTGCAAAACATCTTTCATCGCCTGCAAAAGCTTCTCGCCAATGAGTGGGTATTGCTCAGGGAGGATGCGAGTTTCTACATGACGATGGGCAATGTGGTCTACTGCTGTAGCCAACTCATCTAGGCGATCGATATGAGTTGCATAGGTATAAACAGCCGCAGCTAACTTGTGTGCTTGCCCACCGCCATCTAGATGCTGCATCCAGGTCGTTTCAAAGCCGCGTTTATAGTCAGGTCGCTCTTCAAAAGCAATTTGATACATCCGCTTAGTAATTTCTTCACCTTTCTCTTTAATAACTGGTGCAGTTGCTTTGACAATTTCGATCGTTTTTTGACTAACCATGATTTAAAGTTCTCCTTTTACAAAGAAAGAATTTTAGAAAATTGGGACTAACATTCCGGTTTTCATCGATACGATCGCGGAAGCCATCACGATCCCGATGATAGTAAGCACTAGATGTTTAAGCATTGAATTTTTCCTCTAGTCTTAAAAATCGCTTAACAACGCATCATGTCGCATTAAGCTGCAAACAGTTACCCTTTGCAATCAGCTAACGTTGTTGCTAGTTGTAGTGAAGTGTGGTGACGCAGCGATCGCTACTTAGCCTATGTATCGATGGCATCACTGTAGCAAACTTCTCAAAGGCAGTCGCCCATTTTCTTGCGACGTTAGAACAAAATCTTGCTATGACTTGCGAAACTGATTCGGATTCATCCCAGTGCATCGGCGAAAACACTTGGCAAAATGGCTCTGATTTGCAAAACCACAGTCCATTGCTACTGATGTAATGGTTCGTTCTGGCTGTCTTAGCAACTGCTTTGCCTGTTCGACTCGTTGATGAATTAAGAATTGATGGGGTGAGATGCCTGTCGATCGCTTGAATAGGTGGCAGAAGTAGTACTGGCTCATGCCAAGTTCAGTCGCAATATCACTCAGAGATAAATTCTCACCCAAATGCGCCTGGATATACTCAATTGCTTGCCTGAGTTTTTGTTTCGGCAATCCATCCTCATGTTCTCGAAAGTGATGCTTGCGGGTGGAGTAATAGAGCAGCAAATGAGCAGATAGCGCCGTTGCCATTGAATCGGCGTAGAAACGACTCCTAGCTCCATCCGCTTCTAAACTTGACCTCAGTGCTAGACCAAGCTGATGGATCAGTAAATCGGCTTTTTTCAGGGTCAATAACAATTCGACGCGATCGGGGTTGACTGACTCATGAGCAATCTGAGCCACAAAGGTCGGCTCTATATAGCAGTTAATCGCTTCCATTGCTTTAACAGTCGGATGAGAATGGAAGCTAATCGGTAATTCAGCAGGATAGATTTCAATACAGCCACTTGTATAGTCTTTTTCTCGATACGAGACGGTCTGCGATCGCCCCTCAGCAACAAATTCAAAATCAACTGCCTGATGCCCCAATGGAATAACGACAACATGTTGAAGATTGGATACTTCAGGCAAATCCATCAACGGTAAGCGGTAATGCTCAAGCAGAATGCTACTCCAACCTGCTTGATAACTGGTTAGCATAGGCGAATTTGGCATGAACTTCTGCCAATCAATACTGCCAATAACCAAAGGTTCCTTTACAGACATCAGCGCCTCCAGATCCTGGTTTATATGACAACCTACGCTCGGTTGTTATCGATAGCCCACTTACCGATGGGATTCTATTTCAGCCTCAACTCGAAATCTCATCCCTCAAACCTTTACCACCATCTTACAAAAATTTCACTGGAGACGAAAAATTGTTTCGGAACTTGTAACTTTGCTCCAAACCTCGATCATCTCAACCTCTCGCCCCCCAACTCCATCTCATCGATCTCTCCCTGAGTGTCTTCAGACAGCATAGAAACTCAAACAACTATCACCACTGATGGACTTCTGGGCGCTTTCGGATTCACTGACAGCCTCAAAGGATAAGTGCAAGGGCTTGATGCGGAGCCAGCTAACTAGTAGTTTTGCCGTTTGAGATGAAAACAAACGGAATACTGTGCTTCTAAGGGGAGTTAGCCTGCTGAGTCATCGGCAAGCTTGAGCACAAATACAACCCTTGTTCCGATATATCCTTATGGCTCGATCAAGTTTGAGTGACAGGCAGGCTGATTCAAATCATATTCACATCTATAAAGTTGGTGAAACTGGACAAGGTGCTACCTTCAAAGATGATCAAGATAGAGTATCCAACTTGTCCGATTACGACATCAGCCAAATTTTTTCCGGGGCAAGACCTCTTTGTCTAATGCAATTGCTGACCTTTTAGGTTGGTTGGCGCAAAAAAAAGTTAACTTACAACTGTGCTAACTAACCTTAAAGGTCAGTTCGATCAGATAATCCTATCTTTGGTAGACTGGGCATAGGCTGGTTCTTTTAAGGGGTTCATTTTATGCCTGCTGAAACCCTCTCACGCTACGTTACTCGCAATTCTGAGATCTTGAGTAGAGAGCCAGTTATTACGGGCACGCGTACATCTGTCCGCGCTATTGTCGGTTTCTGGCGGTTAGGTATCATGCCAGAGGAAATCCTAAACCATCTACCCCATCTGACACTAGCACAAGTGTTCGATGCTCTGAGTTTCTATCTCGATAATCAGGCAGAGATTAATGAGTATATAGAGGCAAACCAAGTGCCTGATAAATTAGTACATCCGTCTGTGAGATCTGTATTGGGTAATCCGTGACCATTTTTGCAGCACTTTACACGGATGAGGATATGTCAGCATTGGTTTCTACACTTATTGGTTTCTACACTTCTGCGATCTCGTGGTCTAGATATGAAGACCGTTCCTGAGCAGTCAACACTTGGCAGAACCGATAGCGAACAGCTTGAGTTCGCAACTTCTATGGGCAGGTGCATCTTGACTCATAATCGAGTTGATTTTGAGCGATTACATATCCAATATATGGAGGACAACAGACAGCACTGTGGAATTATTGTTGTTCCTCAGAAAAATGCCTATGAGGTCGCCCAAAGGATCGGAATTTTGGTAAGTGCGCTGGCAGTTGACGAGATTACGAATCAGTTGTTATATGCGTAAATCTCGGCGAATCGAACGCAGGCTAACCATTCAAATGCAGCGGACGGTTGCGAGTCGTTGGTGATGAGTTGAAGGTTATCTGCCGCCGCTGATTTGAGACGTTATGCCTCTTGAGTTGTCAGTGAGGTAATTAATTGCAGGCTGTCGGTGAGCATTCAAATCTGAGATCATGTCGTGTGGTTATTTATGTCGAGAATCATGAACAACAATCCACAAGTAATCAATAGCATAACCATTGCACAGCTCAATTGTTGCCCTTAATCTAGTCATTCCTATTTGCAAGCAGTTAAAAACTCTCCATCTGAGGTATTCGCCAGATTCGAGCAGCGTTTTTTGTTTTCAATTATCAGAACTGGCGGCTGGCTTCGGTCTTGGTAAACTAGTGCGTCGGGGATCAGTTTTGATTGCCCGTCTAGAGCGATATTGCCTTGAGTACTGAGTTGCGGATGCCTAATGCCTAAGCTCTCGAACATCGGCACAACAAAATGCGCCTCAAGATTGCTTTCTGAGCAGTTTTTATCGAGTTGCAGCCATCGATCGATGATTCGTTTCTGAGCCGCATTCGGTCTAGTGCGACCCGCTTGACTTGGAATAGTCCCCACCATTTTGATTCTTAACAATGACAAGATCAAAATGCCCTATAAATCAGGGGTTCTATCCTTCTGTGCGGCTTCGGTAATGACGCTTCTCAGCCACTCGGCTTTATTGGGGAGCGATCGCACATAGGCATCAACATCCTTTGGCAGAAGAACCGCGATCGGCTTGTCTGCCAGTGGTTCTTCTCGCATGGATCGAAATCGAGTCAGATAATCAGGTCGGCTCACGTTTATTCCTTCTGCTAACGCAAGGACATCGGGTTTAGAAGCGCTTAGAGTTCGCCAATCTCTTCAAACCGCACCCCCAAATCAACGTTAAGGGCTTTTTCAATCCCTCGAAGCGTTGTTAGCGGCAACTCTCCAACCTTTTCGTTTTCAATTCGATTCCAGTGAGGAACGCTGATCCCCGCCTCTGCTGCCAACTGGGCTAGCTGCTTTTTCGAGGCTTGTCGATGCTCTCGTATCAGCTTTCCGATTCCCGGAAAGTCTTTGGTATAGGTGATTCTCACCAGAAATTGTGTCATACGTATTACCTCTTAAGTATGTCGTCTCAGCGTAATTGAATCTTATCTTCTTAAGAATTACTTAACAAGCATTACTTAATAGGTAACACTTGATTCATCGAGAGCAAACAACCCACTACACACCGCTCTCCCCAGTCTTTAAGGAACTAAACCAATGCAACTCTCAAACCTCGCTACCGCTTCCATCGCTCAAATCAAGCAATTCGTCCGTGCCCACAATCTCGTCCCCACAGGCGACCTACGCCGCCGCGAAACCTGGGAAGAGGCTGCTAAAGCGATCCTCTCTGCCACAGTCGAACAGGTGAAAGAAGCCGCGATCGCGTCCATTCGTGAGGTTGCGACCTACGATAACGCCGTAATTGCTGCAAACGCCGTCTACACAGGATTGCGCAAAACGCTTAAAGCAGTATGGAGCATCGTCTTAGTCGCGATCGCACTCGCCTGCATCGCCATAGACCTCTGGCAAAACCAAGAAGAAGTCAGGTCGGCATTAATGACGATCTACCGTCGCCAAGTGTCACGGATGCACGACAAATGGTGCATGTGGCGAGAGATGGGCGAGGCGGCGGTTCAACTGCACGTCACCGAAAGAATTGATGCTCGCATTGTTCAACCTGTTCTCAATCACCGTGATCGCATCCGGGCAATGGCTCGCGCTGCCACTAGATAATTTTCACGGGCTGCCAGTCTACAGCCCCTAAGCGAAGACACAAAGAAGCGATCGCTCATCTTTCCACGGAACCGCGATCGCTTCTCGCAAACCCTATAACCAAGGTCTGATTCCTTATGATTGCACAATCTATCTGCGATGAGCGCGGCTCCGGTCGTTTAGATTCCCTCCTCGAACCCCGTCTACCCAACTCCCGCCAAAACTGGATTTACCCAGAAACAGGCGACACCGCGATCGCCATCCTCTTCGAGCGATCGCACCCTCGAACCTACGACCTTCGCGTCGAGCGTCGGCACGGCAAAAAATCCTTCCTAGGGCAAATCGAGTTCAGTGCGGCTCACGGCGGCTGGATCATCAATTACCTCGATCGCACTCCTCATCACGACCATCAAACACATCTGAGCTACGAAGATGCAGCACTCTGGCTCTACGAGCAATTCCTAGAGTCCAAGCGTCAAGCCTTAAAACTCGCTCTATCCGCTTAACGAGGACGCCCGGACATGCAAGTTCACTCCGGGCGAAACCTCCCGCTTAAACAAGATTCTGCCTTGCTAACTCAAACAGGCAACTGCATCCGACTCGCAATCTTCGCAGTTGCCCTCACCCCTAACCAAAAGGAGCTTTTCAAATGCTACGCCAATTTGTAATTTCTGCCATTTCTCTGTCCGTCATCTCTGCTGCTGCATCTGCCCTTCCCTCCCAAGCGCAAACCTTCGCAGTCTGCCCCGTCAAACCAGGGCTGCAACTCAATCGAATCGCTAACGGCACTTGCTATTACGTCAAAGCTCAACCAAATCCCGCCGTTTGCCCTGTCAAGCCCGGTTATGTGCTGACCCGGCACGTCAGCGGCGGAAGCTGCTACTACGCCCCCCAACAGCGAGTGCGCTTCGTTCCGCAGCAGCCACTAGGCGCAATTCAAAACACGATCGGCGCTGGGCAGCGCTAAATGAAAGCCTTTGTCTACCTGATCAGGTTGGATGGGTTTCTCGGCTCCCCAGAAACCCATATCGCCCGCTACTACCTCGGAAGCTGCACCGACCTCAAGCGCCGCACGGCACAGCACCAAGCAGGGCAAGGAGCCGCCCTTCTGAGAGCCTGCAAGGACAAAGGAATCACCTGGAAGATCGTCAAGATCCAGGTTTGCCCCTCAGAAAAAGTCGCTCGTCAACTAGAGCAGAAGCTCAAAGCCTACAAAAACCATGCTCAAATCCGCGATCGCAACTGGAGTGAGATGATAGACAAACCAACCGTACAAACCCTTCGCAAGCAAATTCAGAGCATTGGCACTCTAGAATTTCTGAGCAAAGTCCGCAAAGCGATTCAAGAGTCTGATCCCGCGATCGCATCTGAACTCGACGAGTTAATTCTTAGTCAGAAAGTACTCAAATAAAGAACACCTGAAAGTCATGCATCCCGATTATCGAGAAGTTCTCAGACAACTGCGAGAACCCTTTCCGCCCGAAGTTCATAAAGAGCGGGAATTGAAAGGCGGCGGCAAATGGTTCTTCATTCCGTGGCAATCCGTGCGCGATCGCTTAAACGACGTGTGCCCCGATCACGAAATCAGCTACTCAATGCCCAAATACTCAGAGGATGGCGAATACTGCACGATCCTCTGCACCCTCACCATTTGCGGGGTTAGTCGTACTCTTCCAGGCTCCGTCAAAGTGAGAGAGCTATCGACTTCTGGCAAGGATATGAGCCGAGGGAATCCCGTCGATCGCGCCGTTGCCGAATCGCTGAAAAATGCGGCTGAGTCCTTCGGCGTGGCAGCCTATCTCGATGACCAAACCCAAGACAAGCGCGAATTTACCCTCCGATACCTCCACGGCAAGGGAGACACGAGAGCCAAAACCTATGCCGCTCAGAACGGCTGGCTAGAGAAGAAGGAACTCCGACCCGCCGCAAAACCCGCGCAGATGAAAAAAGTGGAGCCAACCACCACGGTAAAAGTGGAATCTGTGCGATTGGCTTTGCCAAGCTCCGTAGGATCGCGATTAGAAGCAGTCCTCAAACTCACGGCGTTCCAATGGAAAGAAATCTCACGGCTCTGTAGAGAAACCCTAAAAAAACCGGAAACCGACTTGACCGAAGACGATGCTCGGAAGCTGCGATCGCTCCTCTTCATCCAGTGGGCAACCATGCAGCACCGCATCGAGTGGAGCACATCTCTAGCCCTCTGGACGGCGTTTTTTGTTGATGATCTCAGAACCTTGCCAGACGATCAGCTATTCACCCTGTGGAAGATACACACCACCGCCAACGTAAAAGGCGGCTGGTAACGAACACTACCTAGCGATACCATAAAGTCAAGCGCTTTCCCGCCAAGTTATGACCCTCACCACTGCCAAATGGACGCTGAACGACTATCACCAGATGATCGACGCGGGGATATTGAACGATCGCCGCGTCGAGCTACTGAACGGAGAAATCATTGAAATGTCGCCCGAAGGAACACCCCACGCTTACTACGGCAATCGTTCATCAAAGTATTTGCAACGGCTGCTAGGCGAACGGGCAGATGTTCGAGAAGGGCATCCCATTACCTTGCCTAACGATTCAGAGCCACAGCCAGATATCGCGATCGTTCAGCCCCTAGACGCGGTTTACCTAGAGCATCACCCCTACCCAGAAAACATCTTTTGGATCATTGAATATTCGTACTCGACGATTGCAATAGACTTAGAGCCAAAACGCAGGATTTATGCGTCAGCAGGAATTCGAGAGTATTGGGTGGTGAACCTGAAGACGAAGACACTGATCGTGTTTCGCGATCCGACAGATGGCGATTATGGATGGAGGTTTGAGTTTGGGGATGGAACGATTAGCCCAATCTCGTTTCCTGATGTGGTAGTCGAGATTGCCAGGTTGATGAACTGAAACAAACTTACTAGCACCAGCGAAATCACCACCAATGTCTACGACCAGCTTTGTCAAAAAGCCGAAGACCCCGATATTGCCTCTGTGTATAACCAGAAGTCGGCGCAGGCAGAAGCAGTGCCAACCGGTAACTGATAGCAGCAACCGCGCTCGAACCGCAATAATGGAAACATCAGCCGGAGGTTCACCATGCTCCAAGCCAAACCCCGATTTGCAACCTTTGAAGAGTATTTCGAGTGGTCAAACGACCACGCCGACCACGTTCGCTACGAATTGATTGATGGAGAACTGATCGAATTGCCACCTGAAGCAGAACCAAATACCGCGATCGCGCACTTCCTGTTCCTCAACCTCGTTCAAGCTGGCGTGCCGTTCCGAATGATCAAGCTCTATCAGTGCGAAATCCAGGTTCGCGCACTTCAGCCGAAAGATGCTCAGAATCGCTATCCAGACTTAGTGGTACTGCGAGAAGAACACTTAGCACTGACTCAAAAGCGCCTCACGATCAAACTCGATATGCCCCCACCTCAGTTGGTGGTCGAGGTGGTGAGTCCAGGAACTGCTGCCAGTGAACGGGATTATGGACGTAAACGTGCTCAATACGCCAATATCGGCATTTCTGAATACTGGATTATTGACCCAAAGGCGCAAGTTGTTACAGTTCTAGCGTTGGGGCAAGGCGTCTACGTCGAAGTGGGCATGTTTCGGGGGGACGACGCGATCACTTCTCCCACCTTCCCAGAATTGCGACTCACGCCAGAAGAGGTTTTCGCATCAGCAGCTTGAGCAACCCCAACAAGCCACAAAGCCCGATCAACGCAATCTCGATCGGGCTTTGTGGTTTGCTCATTTTCTCCAAGATAAGCCGAGAGCCGCACCCAGTCGAATATTGATGCTGCCCTATTCTCAAGCATCTGCGATCGCGGCGAGTTTATCTTTGGGATAGGGCACTAAATTGCCTTAAATTCGGTTTGAAGAGACGGTAGAACAAGGCATTGAAGCTTTCCAGCCTGATCTTTGGGATAATTTCGTTTCACGCAACGGCTCGAATGTAACGGCGAACCTGCTCTGCTGAATAGCTTCGGCTCTTTGAGAACTTTGGTAGCTTCGGTTGCTTCCCTAATCGATAGAGCGTACTAAACGAGATAGACCGTCCGGTTAGTTCTGCAATCACACCGGGCAACTCTTTTCCGTCGCGACCTTCTGAACCCGTTAACACTTCAAGCGATCGCACAACCTGAGTCACTCTTAAAAGGCGATTGGCTTCCGCGATCGCATCGGATTTAGTCACGCCTTTCTTGCAACGCAATCGCGATCTTGCCAATAGCAGCATGGTTTCATAGCGAGTCAAGCGGCGCTGGTGAGACGCAATGCCGCAAACCTTTCGATACGACGCCCATACATCATGAGATGGATTGCCACACATCAAGCGGACTTGCAGAGAATCGCAATCGCGCTGAGTGTGGTCAAGATCAAAGACTGTCATCTTCGTCCCCTCCGTTTAACATCTGCGCTTCTAACTCTTGTCTGCTAATCCCTTGCTCTGCGGCAATGCCGTTTAATTCCTGATCAATATCTGCCCAGTTCGCCTCAATCCTGGCTTGGATAATATTGGCAGCAAGAGTCGCCCTTGCTGCCCCCTTGAGCTTTGCCCAAAGCCGCAGTTTGCGATCGTAGCGCGGGGGCAACTGAATTCCGAACTTAATAGGACTCATAAAGACGCTGCCATCACTATGTCTCAAACCCCTCACTCCGATCGCATCAGTCCGACTGCACTGCTCGTCGCCTGGGGAGCATCTGGCATCTCCAATTCGACATTTCTGCGAGATATTGCGGCGTTCATCTCACAGCACGTTCGGAGCGAGCAAATTGCCACCTGCTCATGCTGCATTGATTGCACGTAAATCTTGAAGCAAAAAGAGAATAAACGATGACTGCTAACAAAATTGATGTTGGACTGTCTCATATTGCGTTGCCTGCTTCGGATGTCGATCGCAGTATCGAATTTTATTCCACCTATGCTGGAATGCAGGTGGTGCATTAGCGTATTGATGCAGCCACTGGCGCGACTGTAGTTTGGCTCTCTGACCAAACTCGCCCGTTTGTGATTGTGCTGATTCAGACTGCCTCCGTTCAACCGATTCTCTCTCCACTCGCTCATCTTGGAGTCGGGTGCGAGAGTCGGGAGTGGATGGATACGCTTTTCGCGAAGCTCCGAAGGATGGCTCAACTGTCACTCGATTATTTGCGTGCGGTTCCTTTGGAGTTGCGCTTCGCGCTAATCGCATACAACACATTCACCTCCAATGCCCGAATCTGCTGCTGCTGAAGGAATTGCAAACTCGTCTGGCGCACCCGTTCCTGAGCCGCCACATCCAGTTGGTCAATCGTGCCTTGATATCCGCCGCCCATACACATCGTCCACCAATCTTCTGGCGTCTCCAGTGCGTGTGTTGCGGCTTCCGCGAAAACCTCCACTTGGGTTGCTCCTCCTTCCTCTAGCAGTGCTTTAAGGAGATCGGGTTCACGAATCCGATCCCACGGAGTGAATTGCTTTACCAAGTCAGGGCGCTCCGCACGAATCGCGTCCCAAAACACTCGATTGGCAGGTTCAAACACCTTCTCACCCCAAGACGTAATCGCCAGCTTGCCACCGGGACGCAGCATCCGCCACAGTTCCCGAACCGCAGCTACCATATCGGGCACAAAGAAGATTCCGAACACGCAAGCGATCGCATCAAAACTTGCGTCGGGCAATCCCAGCGTTTCAAAATTCCCAGCCCGAAACTCGATATTGTGCCGCCCTTGCTGTTGGGCTTTCTGACGCCCGAGTTGGAGCAGTGACTCAGCCAGATCAATCGCGAGAACCTGCCCCGTAGAACCGACGCGGATGGCAGATGGAATTGCCGATGCACCAGAACCACAGCCAACATCTAAGACGCAATCTCCAGAACGTAGAGAGAGTTGATCGATCGTCCGTTGTCCAAAACGATTCCAGAATGATAATGCTGGCGCATCAAAGTAATCTGAGGCAGCATTAAAGACGGCTTCTATCCGCGCGAGTGCTTGGTCTTGATTGAGTGGATTGTTCACAAGGTTCGCTTCAAGATAAACAGTAGTGAGAGTATAGCTTGCATCAAAGTGGAGTCTCGGAGCGTTGACTGCTGATCTGGTCCAGAAATTGCGCAATCTGTTGGGGGCGATCGCTAAGAAACCCTGCGTTGATTACGCATCTCGTCTAGAAATTGCGCAATTTGTCCACCTCTAAATCTTGAATTGATTAAGCGGCTTCTCCAGAGTTGCGCTCTGCGCTAGTCGCACCCAGTGCTTTGAGGGACGTTTGCTGAGCAACGGTTAACCCTTTAGTGCCTGTAATATTCATGCCTTCATAAGGGCGATCGGGTCTCAAGGTTTTCAAACAGATCCCTGTCTCAATATCCCAGAGCTTGATGGTTTCATCCCAACTGCCACTAGCAAACGTTCGACCTTCGGGACTGAAACTGAGCGAGTAGATCAGTCCAGTGTGCCCGTCTAAGGTTCTGAGACAGCGCCCTGTCTGCATATCCCAAAGTTTAATCTGGTGATCGACAGCGCCGCTCGCGATCACCGGTCGATGAGGATGGCAACTCACTGGGATGATCGAGTCTGTATGTCCTTCTAAGGTTCTCAAGCAGTTGCCCGTCTCGATATCCCAGAGTTTAATGCGCTGATCGAAAGAACTGCTCACTAGTAAACGGCTCTCGGCACTAAATGCAACGCCCAAAACCGCATTCGTGTGTCCTTGTAGCGTTTTCAGGAGTTGTCCAGTCCTTGCATCCCAAAGTTTGACGGTTTGATCGTGGCTTGCACTGGCGAGATAACACCCATTTGGGCTAAAGCTAATGGTTAAAATCCAGTTCGTATGTCCCTCCAGAATCTGCAAACATTGTCCTGTATCAAGGTCCCAGAGCCAAATTGTGCCGTCTTCACCACTGCTAGCAAAGCGGTGCTCTGTAGGATGAAAGGCAACAGTCCAAACTTGCTTGGAATGCCCTTGAAAGACTTGAAGACATTGTTTTGTTTGAACATCCCATAGCCGGATCAGTTTATCTTCTCCACCGCTCATCAGAGTACGACCATCTGGGCTGAAGGCAAGTGACTCTAGCCGACTCCCCTGATTTTCCAGGGTACAGCAGCAATCGCCTGTCTCGACTTGCCAGAGTCGGATGACTTGCTCATCTCCACTACTTGCTAGTAGTTTCCCATCAGGACTGTAAGCCACCGGAAAAATTTTGTAAGTATGTCCTTGCCAGGTCTTTAAGCATTGCCCTAGATGGACATCCCAAAGTTTCAAAGATTGATCATCACTGCCACTCACCAAAATTTGCTCCTGTGGGCTAAAGGCAATCGACCAAATCCGGTTCGTATGTCCTGCTAGCGTTTTCAAGCATTGACCTGTGCTCACTTGCCAGACTCGAATCGTCTGATCTTCACTCGCAGTGGCTAAAGTGTGACCATTCGGGCTAAATGCAACAGACCATACCCAATTTGTATGCCCGACTAAGGTTTTGAGACAGTTGCCCGTGGTGACATCCCAGAGCTTTGCGGTGCGATCGTGACTTCCACTGACCAGCATTTGCCCATCTGGACTAAACGCAACGGACTGTATCCAATTCGTATGCCCCTCAAATAGGTTTAAGCATTGCCCAGTTCTGATGTCCCACAGACGGAGCGTTTGATCTTCGCTACCACTTGCGATCGCGTTTCCATCTGGACTTAATGCGACTGACCAAATTTGTTGAGTATGCCCCTCAAACGTTTTCACACACTCGCTAGTCTCAAGATTCCAGAGCCGCACGATACCGTCTTCCCCGCTGCTAACGAGTGTCCGCCCGTCCGCACCCAGGGCTAAAGAAGCAAAACGACTTGCGGGACTGGAGAGAATTTTGGAACAGTGACCGGATTGGATATCCCAGCAGCGAATCGTTTGATCGTCGCTGCCGCTGATGAGAGTTTTACCCTCTGCCCCGAAAACAACAGACCGAACCCAGTCGGAATGTCCTTGGCAGTTTAGCAGAAGCTGACCGTCACTGACTCGCCAGAGCCGAATTTGATTACTGGCATCTCCAGCCGCAATGTACTGTCCATTTGGGCTAACTGCGACGCATAAAAGATTGCCAAACGCCTGAGTAAAAATAGATTGAGCGAAGGTTGCGTGGGCGAAGTTAACTCGGCGCAGGTGGATCGCTTGCAGATAGGCGTGCCGAATCGTCAGTCTGGAAAAATTATACTCTGTTAGATCGAGTTGTAAATGAGCGCAGAGATTGATCAAGTTGCCGCTTGTATAGCCTAACCTGAGCATCGGTTCCTGATGCAACTTTTGGAGAATCGCTTGAAGATGTTGCTTCAGCGATGTAGAAGCTAATCTATGTTGAAGTTGATTCACAACTCCTTCTACAATTAATCGAAACTGACTCTCCCGAATATAGTCTTTTACAGTTGTTTTGATCAGTGCATAGCGATTGAAGCAGGATAATTCTTGTGTTGCTAGTTCTATCGCAATCTGCTCAGTGAAGCGTTCTGTAACGTATTCCATTACAACAGGCTGTTGCGTATAGCTGCCCGATTGCTTCTCAATCAGCGATCGCCAAACTAAGGTTTCCACTGCTTCCAGGATGCGCATTCTCGGAATTTGAGGCAGTATATCAGCATGTAGTTCGCTCACACTCGTCCAGTCTCGATTGATGGTTAACCAATACATAATCGTTGTTTCGAGTTCTGAGAGTCGCGCAAACTGTTGATCGAGTAAGCGGCGAATGCCGTTGAAAATGAGTGCGTCTTCCTCTAAAAATGTTGCAATGTTGCCCTCAAACAAATCCTGAATGGAAGTCGCAACAATTTTTAGCGCCAGTGGACTGTTGCCATAGCGATCGCACAGCAACCGTTTCTGTGGCTCTGTTCCCTGCAACCCTTTTGCTTGCAAAATTCCCTGACTAGCAGGTGCTGACCCTTTCAGTGGCAGCGATCGCACCTTCAGATCAGTCCCTTCAAAGACAGCCGCGATCGCAGGTTTCTCTCGGCTCGTCAGCAGCACGCAACTTCGATGATCAGCCTCACTCACGCAGCGCAAGAATTCTTCGTAGTGCTCATAACCTGCTCGAAACTGTCCAACCTGATGACCTTGCTGCAAAATCGTTTCTAAATTGTCCAGAATAATCAAGCAACGGGACGACCTCAAATGCACCATCAATCGATTCAGCGCAGCTTGGGGGTCTTGCTGATTTGAGAGAAATGGAACGAGTTCGGCAAGCAGAGTTTCCAAAGGCGGCGCATTTCGCAGCGATCGCCAAATCACAAAATCAAACGCCTGACCAGACGCCGCTAGAATTTGCTGCGCTGCCTTTACAGAGAGCGAGGTTTTGCCAATGCCTCCCATTCCTAAAACGACAATCAGACGACACTGATCGGTCACGATCCACTCGGTTAAGGTTGTGAGTTCCAGCGATCTGCCATAGAAACTAGAGACATCCGCGCCTTCCCCCCAATCTATTTGCGGTTTTGATAGAGCCGTTAAGGGTTGAATCTGGGTTTCAGCGATGAGCGAACAGTGCCAATAGTGCTCTAGAGCGGCTTGGAAGTGAGTCTTGCTCACGGCTTCTCCCAACGCTTGCCCTAATCGCTTCCATAATTTTGGTCCAACATCATATTTGAGATAGCTTTCGGCATAGCCCGTCGAGACAGCAATCTGCTCATAGGTGTGGCGCTGCACAGAACCCAGGAGAATCGCTGCTTCAACTTCGCTCAGTCGCTTACCGCTGTGGGCAAATACGGCTGAGTTGGCGAGAGTTAACACCTGCTCAGTTTCCATTTTATTTGCCGCTGGAGGGTGGCTCTGCCTGCATCTTACCTCAACTTTTGAAGCCCTTGGTGACGTTGCCTAAAGCTTAATCATCGCAGCCTTTTCCGCCTGTCCGTGCCTGTCAAACTGAATTGAAAATTGAGGTGCAATTCTGCTTTGAGGCTTGAACATCCCTCAACTTTTGGCAGCGAAATTCCTCACTTTTCCTCTAACGACAAAGCAAATCTCCCTCGTTATCTTGATAGAGATCGGAACCGAAAGCGCAACGCTCTGATGTAAGGTCGCCGACTGCTTTGGAAAAAGATTTACAGCGAATAGAGTCTGAGGAGTAATCATGACTTTAATTCAAACAGTGCGGTCGCGGTGCAAAAAACCGCAACGAGTACAACGGCAATTCTGGCTGATCCGAATTTGGCTGAAACTGCTAGATAACCGTAATGGCTACAGGGAACCTGTGATTCGGCAACACCGCGATCGCCAAGGTAGGGAATGGTGGTTAGCCTATGATCCCGTCTGCAATCGCACCCTCTACTCATCTTCTGAAGCTGAAGCACGACTTTGGCTAGATCAACTTCGCCCGTTCTAATCTATTGCAAAATACAACTTTAAGGAGACTTGTGATGGCTTCTGCTATTGACACCAAGTACACTCAACTGATCGGCGCAAATGCCTGGATTGGACAACCCACGACCGCAGAACAAGCGTGCCCCGATGGAGTTGGGTACTATCGCCACTATCAAGGCGCATCGATCTACTGGAGTCCGCAAACAGGCGCACAGTTGATTCATGGACTGATCCGAACCAAGTGGGCAGCATTGGGCTGGGAAAAAAGTGCGCTGGGTTATCCGACAACAGACGAGTTAAATGCAGGCAGCGGCAAAGGTCGATTCAACAATTTCCAAAATGGCACGATCATTTGGAAATCAGGATCTGCGGAAGCCTTCGCCGTTTATGGTTTGATCTATGCCAAGTGGGGAGAACAGAAGTGGGATGTTGGCGAACTAGGATTTCCGGTCACAGATGAAACCGAGACGCCCGATCGTATTGGGCGCTACAACCACTTTGAAAATAATGCATCGATTTACTGGACGCCTAACACGGGCGCACACATTGTCAAAGGCTACATTCGGGGCGCGTGGGCAGACCAAGGCTGGGAGCGCGGCAGATTAGGGTACCCGCTGACTGATGAATTGGTTACAGAAGGCACAAATGGCAGGGGGAGACACAGCCGCTTTGAAGGTGGAGAAATTCGCTGGACACCCGAAGGCGGCACAAAAACCACCCTCTATCCCGTCAACATAGAACTGTGGTTTTCGGGTTTCAAATGTCTTGAGGAGTCCAATGAAATATCAGGCAGCGATGAGCCTTATCTGTTCTTAGGGGTTTCTACTTCTGGGCAGCCTCAAATGCCCCATGAAACGGGTGTGATTGGAGATGTGGACAAGGGGGAAGTGACGCGCTTTGCCAAGCGACTTTATTCTGGAACTGCACGAGATGTGATTCTTGCAGTCGTAATTCGCGAACATGATGAAGGCGATCCGCACGCTTTTTCCGGCGCGTTCAAGTCGATTCTGGATGTGGGGAACGCAGCGCTTGCGAGTCAAACGGGAGGCGTGTCAGTGCCGCCTGAAGTCGTGAAACTGTTGTCTAATAAGCTCAGCGAACTGGTTGGAGCGGATGATGATGATGTTGGGAGACGCGCTGAATTGCTGACTCAGGATTACTTGATCCGAATGGCAAGGCAGGATGAAGGGGGTGATCCGGCGTCTGACTTTACCTGGGAGCTAGGCAGTAACAGTGAGGGACGCTATCGGTTGTACTTCTTTGTTCGGAAGGTGTAGCAGGCTGATGCATAAGTGGGGTGAACCCATCGTCAGAGGGTTTAACTCCACTTAGCAAACTGATTTCAACGGCTCGACAGCCGCGTTGCGAAGCAGTTCCCCTACGGGTAATCGCAGATCCCTGCTCAACATGACCCAACACACTTCAAACAACTAAAAAAGGAATGTATCTATGATTGAAACCACAGGAGCGCAACCCTCAACGGATTTCCACGAACTACCCGATGGGGTGATTTAGATATCAAAATGATGCCTGACTTACAATTCTGCGACAGAGTTAAGAGAGGTTTACCTTGATAACTGCAAAATACGAAGACGTTCTTCGGTTCTGGTTTCCAAGCCAACCAAGTCTCAGTGAAGCAACGATGGTTCGTCGTTGGGAATGGTGGTTTTGCGGCGGGGCGAATGTTGAAATAATTGAGCATTTTTCACCACTGCTAGAACAAGCCATACGGGGAGAACTAGATGCTTGGTCTCATCAGCCACGATCACGGCTGGCCCTAATTCTCGTCCTCGACCAGTTCTCGCGCTCAATCCATCCAGGCACGGCACAAGCGTTCGTGCAGGACCTGAAAGCTTGTAAGCTGACGCTTGAAGGTATCAGCATGGGACACTATGAAGCTCTTAAAACCCCTTGGGAGAGAACCTTCTTCTTCCTACCGTTGGGGCATTCTGAGGATCTTAGGAACTTAGCACTAGCAGTTAAACTTGCGGACGATCTTATGCAGGAGGCATCACAAGAGCATCGTGCATTACTAGAGTTCTCCGCAGCGCAAGCACGCCGACATCAAGATGTCTTGACTCAATTCGGTCGTCATCCTCATCGCAATCAAGCTCTAGAACGTCAATCAACCCCCGAAGAACTTGAGTATCTCGCAAGGGGTCAGCTTGTACACAAGCAATCGATGCCATCTCATCTATCGCAATTTCTCTTTGAGACTTGAGCGATCTAAGCATATTTTTCATGTACTTTGTCTCTGTACTGATAGGACTTTGAGGGAGGTTTCATGGTTCAAGGCAAGATTATACGTGTTGCTCGCCCAACCGATCAATTAGGTCAAGTCGTCAGATTTTACACAGACGGTTTGGGATTGCAGATTCTCTATCGGTTTGAGAATCATGAGGGATTTGATGGTGTCATGGTTGGTATCCCAGGAGAGCCTTACCACTTTGAATTTACGCAGCAGCGGGAACACCTCGTCGGTCGCGCTCCAACCCAAGATCATTTGATTGTTTTTTACCTTCCGGATCAGCAAGAGTGGCAACGTGCTGTTGAGCAGATGGAAGCAACCGGGTACGAGCCTGTAAAATCCTACAATCCTTACTGGGAGACAAGTGGAGTCACATTTGAAGATCCAGACGGGTATCATGTCATTCTACAAAACGCCGCTTGGGGAACATAATCTGCCAGTAGGTCACAACACTTATGCACCCATCGATCGTCGAGAATCAATGCACCTATGAATCAGCAAGAGATTGACATTAGTGGTGTACCATTCGCTCACCCTCGAAGAGCCGCCGATCGTCTCCCTGTTCTTGCAGGCGCTGCCGCCGAAGCCGGGTAGGCGGATGGGGAATTCCGCGAAAAGAGTTAAAAGGCATGATTGAGGGAGAGTCGTCTGTATGTCCAAGTCCGACCTTGAAGTAACGCTGCGCGAGATTACTAAGGAAAACTGGCGTGATATTCTCTGCTTAAAAGTAGCTCCAGACCAAGAGCAGTTCGTGGCATCCAACGCCATGTCGATCGCAGAAGCGCATTTCAACCCAGAGGTTGCTTGGTTCCGCGCGATCTATGCGGGTGATGTGCCAGTCGGTTTTTTGATGTTGGAAGACGACATCGCTCAGCAAGAGTACTTTTTGTGGCGCTTTATGATCGGTGAGCAATACCAGGGGCGTGGGTACGGGCGAAAGGCGCTGGAGTTGTTTTTCGCGTACGTCAAGACGCGCCCTGGAGCGGAGGCGGTCGAAACAAGTTGTGTACCAGCCAAAGGGGGTCCTGGTCCGTTCTACGAGAAGATGGGTTTTGCTTACACCGGACAAGCAGAGGATGGCGAACTTGTGATGCGACGTGAATTGTGATCTAAAAATGGGTGCCTCTTGCGCTTGAATCCCCTAGCGCGATTAGCGCAGAGCGCAACTCCGAAGGAACCGCGGCAACTCCTTGAATGGATCGCAACTGCGCAACAACACCATCAATAAATTATGGATCGCAACTGCGCAACAACACCATCAATAAATTTCGGCAATGGCTGATTTATATTGCTTAAACCAAAAAGCTATCGTTACCTCGAAAGAGATACACCACATAGTACCCATACGGGTAAGCATACTTGGTGAACTGAGTTCGTGTATTGAATTATTCGCAACACAACATTTGTTTTTTTGGAGGTTTCTATGTTGCATCATCTCTCATTTGCCGTTCGTAATCCGCTCCATGTTGCCGAAGTCGTCGCCGAATTGTGGCAAGGCAAAGTGATTCCTTTTCCGTGGCATTCTGATAGCTTTGTTGCCCTGAGCTTTGACCCCTATGGCTCAGCGATCGAATTTTTTCCAAAGGGAACCGTTCTGCAACCGCGATCAGACGATCAACCCGTTCAGTTTAGTCACGCTGATCTGACTGCCGCTAACTACAGCGCAACGCACGTCAACCTGGCAGTTCCCACTAGCGAAGCGCAAATTTATGCGATCGCACAACGAGAAGGCTGGCGGGCTGTGCGCTGTAACCGCGAGGGACTCTTCGATCTGATTGAATTCTGGATTGAGAACGAAATCATGCTGGAGTTGTTGCCCCCCAATTTAGTAGAGCAGTATCTGACCCTCGTACAGCCCGACAATTTGAAGGCACTGTTCAAACTAGATGCAACTTCACCCTGACCTGAATGCTACTTATCCTTGTAATTGGGGGACTCCAAATGATGGCTTTTGTGTAGCATCCTCGGCAAGAAACAGTCAATGCCGCTAGACCAAACCGCTTCTAACTCGACGTGTACAAGACAAAAGCCAAATTTTTAGCAAGGGGGTTCCCAATGAGTCACGTTGAACTTTACAGCATGAGATTGTGTCCTTATGCTCATCGATCGCGCTTAACGCTGATTGAAAAGCAAATCCCATTTACCCTGATCGAAATTGACCTGCACAACAAGCCTGCTAACTTTGAGAAAATTTCTCCCACTGGCAAAGTTCCTGCACTCAAGTATGGGACTCATCGACTTTGGCAATCTGCCGTGATCAACGAATATCTAGAGGAAGAATTTCCTATGCCTCCATTGTTGCCCAAAGGTCCGATGCTACGCGCTCAAGCCCGTCTTTGGATTCATTTTGCGGATACCCGATTGTTTGCAGTCACTCACAAATTACTGTTCACCTCCGATCCATTACAGCAAGCGAAGTTGGGTAAAGAGCTAACTGACTGCTTGCAATGGATCGAGCAAGAGGGACTGCAAAAATTAACAGCCGCAGAACCCTACTGGCTAGGTTCGGAAATGAGTCTAGTTGATCTAACTTACTATCCCTGGTTTGAACAGGTATCCGTATTAGAGCATTTTTGCGGATTCAAGTTCCCAACTCATCTCGATCGACTTCACCAGTGGCGAAAAACAGTCGCCAATCGGGAATCAGTTCGCTCGATCGCAAAACCTCCAAAATTTTATCTCGAACACTACGGAAAGTTAGTTGCTTCGCTCTGATTTTTATACGTTATCTTTGGTCAATTAATCATGATTCATCACATTTCGATCGCAGTTCACAATCCCTCACACGTCAGCCAAGTGCTAGCAGAAATTTTATAAGGACAATCGATTCCCTTTCCCTATCATCCCAATAGCTATCTTGCTTTAGCACTCGACACTCACGGAACAATGGCGATTGGGATGCCGCGATCGCGCAACAATCTGCCCAGCTTTCTGCAATGATGCGATCGCAGTGGGGCACTCAGAGATGAACGTGTAAGAAGAGAGTGCGCGACGATCCATCCCGAATCAACTGATGCGGTCAATAAGCCCGTAAGCTTGGGCATCCGTTGCTGACAGAAAAGACTGACGCGCACTCTCTTCCGCAATTCGTTCGATCGATTGTCCAGTCGCATCGGCATACAGTTCGTACAGCCGATGCCGTTGCCGAAAGACTTCCCTTGCTGCTGCCTCGATCTCGTGGACAGTTCCCCCGACAGATCTGGCTTCGGGCTGTGCGAGTCGAATGCGGGCGTGAGGGTGAGCAGCGCGATTACCCTTAACCCCGATCGCTAACAGGAGCGATCCAATTCCATCCGCAGCACCCATACACACCGTATGCACAGGGGCACGCAGACTCCGAATCGTGTCATAAATCGACAGCCCTGCCGCAACAGTACCCGCCTCGGTCTGAATGCGAAGTTGAATCGCAGCATCCGGGTCTTCTCCATCCAAATACAGCAGTTGGGCAATCAACTCATTGGCAACTTCAAAGGTGATGGATTGTCGGAGAAAGAGGGTGCGCGATTGTATCCACTGATCGCCAAAATTCATACCTGCATCAGGATTGTTGAACAAGGTCATCGGGGTTCCTCCCTGCATCAAGGTTAAGTGGCGGTATGCCGATCTTAATTGATTGACTTGACATGCAACCATTTAGTTGCATAATAGGAAATATGGATGCCGTGTTTAAAGCTCTCTGCGATCCCAGTCGGAGAAAATTGCTCGATCTGTTGTACACCCACAATGGACAAACCCTAGGAGAACTCTGTGAACACCTTACGATGACGCGGCAAGCGGTCAGTAAACACCTCGCAGTGTTAGAGGCTGCCAATCTCGTCATCCCCCTCTGGCAAGGGCGAGAAAAACTGCATTATCTCAATCCTGCGCCGCTGCAAGAGATCTACGATCGCTGGCTCAGCAAGTACGATCGCCCTCAGCTTGACGCCTTGAGCCAACTGAAGCAAACCCTCGAAGGAAATCCCCAGGAGACCAACCATGAGTAAGCCGACCTTTGTTTATGTCACCTACATTGCGACAACGCTCGAACAACTCTGGGATGCCATCACCAGTGACTCCTTCACTAAGCAATATTTGGGCGAGGGCGAACTTCAGTCCGATTGGCAAGTCGGTTCTCCAATTGAGCAGGTCAACTCAGAGGGAGAATCAGAACGCAAGGGGGAAGTGGTGCGATCTGAGCCGCTACACGAACTTTCCTATACGTTCCAGTTTTTTGATCACACGCAACCTGCTCGGGTTCGCTTCTTGCTAGCGCCGTCCGGAACTGGGATCAAGCTGACGGTGATTCACGATTGCTTAGAAGCGCAAAGCTACCTAAGCTTCAGCCCCCGATGGACGATGCGCCTGTCACTTCTCAAGCAATTACTGGAACTGGAGCCTGCGCTGGAACTGGTTGCTTAGGGCATTAACGCTATTGCTCTTTCTCGAAGCCGAAGACCCCCACAAAGATATCTACCTCTACATCAATTCTCCCGGCGGTTCTGTGAGCGATGGGTTGGGTATCTACGACACGATGAACCACATTCGTCCTGATGTTTGTACGATTTGCTATGGCTTTGCGGCAAGTATGGGAGCGTTTTTGTTGGGTGCCGGAACCAAAGGTAAGCGCAGCAGCTTGCCCAGTTCACGGATTATGATCCACCAGCCATCAGGCGGCGCACAGGGGCAAGCCGTCGATATCGAGATTCAAGCGAAGGAAATTCTCTACACCAAGAACCGGATCAATCAGCGGATGGCGGACTATACAGGGCAATCGCTCTTGCGGATTGAGCAAGATACGGAGCGCGATTTCTACATGTCAGCAGAGGAGGTAGTTGCCTATGGGTTGATTGACCAAGTAATCAACCCTTGGGAATTACGTAAGGCGGAGCTTTCAACCCTCCAAACTGCATCTGAATTAGTCACCGCTAGCTAAGAACAGGACAAAACCGTTCTCGTTTTCGGTGCGACAGGAACGAGGCGTATATTCGCGATCTGAAGATCGTCCCTCACCATCATCATCCCTCACCATCACTTTTATGCTAGATCAGTCTTCACCAGAAATCGAACTGCTACGCGCAGCGTACGCTGCCTTTAATGCACGAGACACTGATGCCGTCCTTGCCCTTATGTCTCCCGACGTAACCTGGCCGAGGGCATTCAAAGGGGGGTTTGTCCGTGGATCTGAAGAAGTCCGCGCTTACTGGACGGAGCAGTGGAGCGAGATTGATGGACACGTTGAGCCGATTGCCTTTCACCTGGAGGAGGATGGACAAGTCTGGGTCAAGGTGCATCAGGTCGTGCGCGATCTGACCGGAGCCGTGCTTGCCGATCAACACGTTGGACACCGTTTCACGCTTGAGCAGGGCTTGATCCAAGCGATGGAAGTCTGTCCCCTTCCATCGTCCGATTCGGGTGCCTAACCACGCGCAAAGAGCGAACAGCGGCTGGTGTTTGGGGTTTCTCTTTCAGTCAGCCCTTGCCTCGCTAGCCCTCGCATAGTGCGCACAGACTTCCTGCGATTAGCGCAAAGCGCAACTGCGGAGCACCCGCAATCAACTTCAAGATCAAGAAAGTGTTCATGCTGATTGTTTATTCTTAGTGCGAAACACCAGGAGTCTGATGTAAATACGAATCATCCGTCAGCTGCTTCAACATGAAATCAGCAACGTCAGCTCGTGAAATGGTGAGATTTGGAATTTTATCGGTTCCGGCAAAACCATGTCGATAGATGCCTGTGCGAGCATGTCCCTGTGTAGCGGAGCTATCGCCATCCACAAATGTACTCGGACGCACAATTGTCCAATCCAAGTGACTTTGCTTCACAAATTCCTCTTGTCGAACATGATCCAAAAATACTTGACGCAGCAGGAATCCAAACATGATGTATTTCCAGAAGAAATTTAGATTTCCCTGGCTCTCTCCTACACCTAGCGTGGTTTGACAGATCAATCGCCGCACTCTGGTTTTCTCCATCGCTCTGACAATCTGTCGCGTGCCCTCAGATCGAATTGTGCCCGTCCGCTGCTGACCTGACCCTAAGCTACACAGCACTGCATCTTGACCTTGAACCGCTTGTTCTACCGCCACCGAATCTAAGACATCTCCTTGCACAATCTTAAGATTTGCGTGCTGGAGGTTCAACTTGGCTGGATTACGGACAAACGCAGTCACGAGATGACCCTGCTCAAGGGCTTGCTGAACCAGTTGGCGACCGATACTTCCAGTTGCACCAAAAATTAATACTTTCATCTTCGTTTATCCCGAACCATCATGGCTCTAGCTTAGGGAAGCAATGCGAATGCGGCTATCTAATTCTTGCGCCACTGTTCAAATCTTGCGACCTTTTCAAAACCCTCTACAATCAAAAACAGCCGCATTGGGTTTGGAGCATGAAATAAGGACCAATTCTAAAATTGAATGCGCAAATTTGCCAACTCTGTCGAGTCGAAACCGAGGCTGGGAATCGCTTCTAGTCGAACAGTTTCAACATCCTGCCGGAGAGGGGAAACTGTATTACCCTGATGACCATGCGATCTGTTTGTCGCTCGCTCCTCGCCCGGTTCCGATGGTGCAAATGCAAGACGATCTCATACCAAATTGAAAAAAGGGAGAGACAAATGAGAGAATGGGTTCTGCCGTGTGGAGAAAAACAGCAATGTCAGGT
>NZ_WVIE01000030.1 GCF_010091945.1 Myxacorys almedinensis A | reverse complement strand
CCCTCGCTCGACTTGCAGCCAAAAGGCTTGCCTGCTCTCCCTCCTGCCATCTTTTAATCCGTCGAACTCACGTTAAAACCAACAATCTCCTGTGCGGCTCCGGCTTGCAAACCGCGTAGGAGATTGTGATGTGACCGCCCATTCGTTAGTCTTGCTTAAGCATGGGCAAATTCAGGCTTAGATCGCTCACAACCTGTCTCATTTGCTCTACCGTCTGCTGGTGAGATACCCCTATTTTTTGGTGGCAAGATAGGAGGGCTGCGATCGCATCTAGAGATTGTTGCGTTCCAGTCACCGCGTCTTGGAGGGGTTGAAGCATTTCTTGATACAGCGCAACTTTTGCCACCACGTCTGCGACGGAAGCTCTTTGAGTCTTGAGTGCATCTTCAAGTTGCCGCAACTCATAGCGCTTTGTTTGCTGTTCATCTATCTGTGGGTTCACCCACTCTTGAGCCTGCTGAATGGCATGGCGAAGCTGATCAATTTGCGATTCCACGGTTTGCAGATCCAATGCTTGCTGCTGACGCTGAGCCTCAATTGCTGCCAAAACGGGGCTAACATCAATTCCACCCTCTACCGCAGTCGGATCAGGCTTTCCTGTTTTGCGAGCTAAAACGGCTCGGTGCTGACGCAAAATCCCTTCTTTCTCAATTAGGCTACGGCGCTGACCAACTAGCGTTTCATTCAAAAACTGATAGGCATCTTGCTCATCGGTCAACTCAGCCTCTAAACTGATGCGATCAAACTCGCTTACCTGCTGAATCTTAGTTCTAAGGGCTTCAAGCTCTTTTTCCTTAAGGTCTAGTTCCTCTTCTTGCCCGTGGACAAACTGAGACGATTGATCAAACTCTTTCTGTAAGGTTTTGATCAGCGATCGCAGTTCCTCTAAAGGCAGGTTCTCTAGAGCGTGGAGATCAATCTGCACCGCTTCATGGGCTACCCCTCCTGCGGCAACTTGGCTCAGTTTTTGGTGCAACTCACCGTAGCGCTCAAGTTGCAACTTCAAGCACTGAGCATACTCCTGCTTGGCATGCAATACTGATTCTTCTGACTTCGCTTCAGATTTGGTCTGCTCCACCGTTTCTTGTGCCTGATGCCACGCTTGCCACTGCTGCTCCAAGATCTGAGCCTGCTGTTCCGTCTCCTCCTGCAACTGGTGTGCGGTCTGCTGATGTTGCTCTAGCATCTGCCAATGGTGCGTCAAAACCGTTTGCTGCTGACCCAGCACATCATAAATCTGCTGAAGATGCGTGTGCATTTCATCGAGCGACGTGCCCCCATGACAAAGTTGCTCTAATAGGTGATGAATGACCTGCGCTTTCTCGTCATCTAACACCGAAGCCCCCAACAACTCTGCCTGGCGTTCTTCAAGCTGTTGCTTCTGCCCTTGCAACTGATCCCAAGCGCCCTGCATTTCCTGCCGTTGTCGCTCCATCTCCTGCTGCTGTGTGGTCACTTCTTGGCGCGTTGCCTCAAACTCTTGGCGCTGCTGCTCTAATTGCTCAAGATCCGCCTCTATCTGCTGAAGTTGCTCCTGTCGGGCTTCCATCTCCATTTCCCGACGGTTCAATTCCTGGCTTTGATAAGTTAGCGACTGTTTCCACTGCTCTATTTCTTCTTCCTGGGTCTTAAATCGCTCTTGCAATCGCGAGAAATTTTGCAAAATACTCACCAGAGGACGACCCGCCTCCTGAATGCGTTGCACCTGCTTGCTTGCAGTTAAGTCAACCAGCAGCAAAGTTCCAGCCCCATAACGGCTTGCTTCGTCAGCCTGAACTGACTCGTCGCCAGATACCGCAGACCAGTTTTGCTCTGTCCGTTGGCAAGCAAGAAGCTTCAATTCGCTCTTGCCACCACCCATGATCCCGCCTTTCTTCTGGATGACTTCTGCTAGATACAGCACACTGATAGCCCTCTTCCGTGTCTACGCTTAATCTTAGAGATGTAGTTTGCCCGAGTTTTTTCAATTCGCTCAGGTATTTTGGAACTTCTGTCAACGAAAATTTGATGATGTAACGCTTTGTCAGAAGCTACACGCTATAACTCAATCCAACGACTTGCAAGGTGCAGTTAATGGGTTGGGCAACGTTCTCTTTCTTAGTATGCCCAAGCTTGTTGCATTGCAACGGTCTTACTGAGTTTAGTTGAACACGTCATTCAGCCTCCGAGTTAGTGGGTTAATCCTGGTTTGTCACTCCACGCTTTGCCTGCTGATTGGGCAACAAGGCTCATCCTCGTTGGCAAACTATTTTTAGTCGTAATTTCTGAGCTAGCTAGCAAATCTAAGTAAGATTTGTCATTTTATTCGAGTTAGTGGATACAATGTTTTGGCAATTGGCATCTCTATTAACATAGACAATCTAAATCTATATTTTGAGAGAAAAATTATGTGATGCACTGTTTTTTAGGGTGTGATAATCATCCGCCGAGTCCAAGTCCATGCTGAGTCAGTTCAGTCAATCTGAAAGACTTGATGCCCTTGAGGGCAACATTGTGTTGAGTGCAGATACCCGTTTTAGGTAAATGGTTGAACTAAATGCAGGGACAGTTGAGTGAAATCGATATTCGCAGCATCCTACAACTGATCGAACTTGGTCAGCGCACAGGTGAACTATTTGTGCAGGCGTACCCGACAAGTAGTTCCGGTTTTGGTGGATTGATGTCTTCTGAACTTCGATTGCCGCGATCGTCTCCTTCATGGTTTGTCTTTTTTTTGAATGGGCAAATTGTTTACGCTGGCGAGACAGAAAGCGACTTGTTGCGCCTTAAAGACTATTTGCGACGCTATAAGACAGAAACAGCGCTGGATCGTACTTCTGCGTCTGCGATCGCAACGTTCAACACCCCCGAATACGGCTACCTGTGGTCGCTCCTAGAAAACCATCTCCTTACCCCTGCTCAAGGACGCAGCATTCTCCAAAACATGGTTCATGAGACCCTGTTTGACTTACTGAGTCTTCACCAAGGCTCGTTTGTGTTCGAGCTAGGTACGCCGTTGACCCCTCAACTGACCACCCTAGAGATTGCGCCTCTAGTCACAAGAATCATCAAGCAAGTGCAGGAATGGAAGCAGTTACAACCTCATATCCAATCTCCAAATCAATGTCCGGTGATTGCTAACGCGGCTTCCTTACAAGAAGGGTTACCTAAATCCAGCTTTCAAACCCTAGATCGCTATGCCGATGGTCAGACCTCTCTCCGTAGAATTGCGCGTTACTTAAATCGCGATATTTTAACTGTTGCTAGGGCAATCTATCCATATGTACAACGAGGATGGTTGCACCTAACACATCATTTATCCGAGGAATCTCCACCCAGCCGCCCTCCTTTCCGAGCGTGGCAGACTGCCAGAGTTCCCCGAATTGTGTGTATCGACGATGGAGCAACCGTCCGCAAGGCAGTTGAGTATATTCTCGATCGACACGGCTACGAGGTCAGTACGATTGACGACCCACTTAAAGCCTTGAGTCGCGTATTTCAACTCAAGCCCGATCTAATTTTGTGTGATATCACTATGCCTGAATTAGATGGATACGAACTCTGTGGGATGTTGCACCAGTCTACCGCGTTTCGACAAATACCAATTGTCATGCTGACGGGTAAAGATGGCTTTATCGATCGGGTCAAGGCCCGTATGGTGGGCGCAACAGACTATTTAACAAAACCATTTGGGGAGAGCGAGCTTTTAATGTTGGTAGAAAACTATGTTGGTCAAGGGCAACCCAATCGCTCTGACCCCAATCGTCAGACTATTTCTGCTTTAGGGGAACTCAATTTAAATATTACGTAAATAGTTGAGATGGCAAAGTTGTTCTGCGTGAATGTCAGATTAATTAAAGATTCAAGGGTACTTTAGAATTGCGACGTTTGGGTTACTAGGGTCAATTTCTCCCGGCATCGGTTCAGCCAGCAAGCAGGTAAGGGGTTATGAGTACAGTTCTGGTCGTGGAAGACAGCGTCACGCAACGGGAAATGATTACGGATCTGCTCAAGGGCAGTGGATTAACGGTGACCGTCGCAACTGATGGGGTCGAAGCGTTGGAACACATTCAAGAGGCCTGTCCCGACTTAGTGGTGCTGGACATTGTAATGCCTCGTATGAACGGGTATGAGGTGTGCCGTCGGCTCAAAGCAGACCCCAAAACTCAGGCAGTGCCTGTTGTGATGTGTTCTTCAAAAGGGGAAGAGTTTGATCGCTACTGGGGCATGAAGCAAGGCGCAGACGCCTATATTGCAAAGCCCTTTCAGCCGACCGAACTCGTAGGCACAGTCAAACAGTTGTTGCGAGGTTAGAAACAGGTGTGATGGTTGGAAATCCAGATTTTTTGACAGGTCGGGGACAGGATCAAGCACCCGAATTTCAGGAACTTGAAAGCCCAGAAGGTGAGTTGCATCTGCGCTTTTATACGCCTTCAGGAACCGAATTTGCCTTACCTGCAACCGGAATTCGAGAGGTGCTTTCTCCGTCCCCCGATCGCATTACCCCCGTTCCTAATGTTTCACCCCTGCTTCTCGGAACGTTAAACGTACGAGGTCGGGTCGTGTGGGTCGCAGATTTGGGGCAATTTCTGGGTGATGTTGTTCCGCTGAATACTGATAAGCCTGAGATTTCTGTCATTGCGATCGAAGATCAAGATATTATGCTTGGTCTCGCGGTCGATCGCATTGTCGGGATGGATTGGCTCGATATCGAAAATGTTCAAATGCCGACAGCCGTTCCTGACAGCGTTTCGCCTTTTCTCAGAGGAGAGTGGGTGATGGATGAAGCTAGTCAACAGCTTTTGCGACTGCTAGATCAGGTTTCTATTTTGCGATCAGCGCGGTGGGCAGCATGAAGATTGCTCTAAACCCGAAAAATCTCTGTAGAATCGAGTCTAATCATCGCTTTCTTCAGAAACCTGGGAATGCTTTTGTAAAGATAGATGTGTGGGGGGAAGAAAAATCTTTTTTTAACCCAGGGTTAGCTATCTACTTCCGACTGCCTAAGTCAACAATTTATGTTTTGATGAGTGCTTTGATGAGCGTAGCGATCGCTGATTCTTATCAAATGTATTATTCTCACTTTACACCCACTGCCCAATTTTTTCCAAAGTTGCTCTGCAATTTACCAAATCTTTGCAGCAGAGCTTTTAGCACAACGGCGTACACGCAGGAGGAGCCACATGGCAAGAGGGACTGAATTTGCCCAAGAGTATCAACAGGCAGAACGCGCCTACATGCAGGGCAAGTATCAAGAGGCTGCTGAACTTGTCGATCGCTTGGTCAACGATCATCCCCAAGAACCAAGCGCTCGGCTATTGTGCGGTCATATCTACTGCTATGGTCTCCAGCAATATGACGTAGCTCAAGAGCAGTACCAATCGGTGCTACATCTTACGTCTGATCCGGAGTTTGTCGATTATGCCAATAGCGGTTTAGCCTATGCAGGTCAATTTGCGGGGGCTTTGGCAGATAATTTTGCAAACACTGATTTAGAGACCGATCACAACGCCTTCGATCAGTTTGCAGCATTGCCTAACGATGCTGCACCGTCTGAGTTTCTCACCGAAGACTATGCGCTAGACGATATTCCCTTTGATGCAGAGGGAGCAGCTTCATTTAGTGAATCTCCGTTTGCTGATCCGGTTGCCAATCAAAGCACTCCGCCAGAAGAATCTGACGGAGATAACCCGTTTTCAGCAAGTACCTCTGCTCATAGCCCTAAGCCCAATGCAAACCATCTCTCTCTTGAGGGCGATTCTCATTATGCCGACCATACTGGCGGTGGAACGTCAACCGTTTTAGAGGAGTTCGATAGCATTTTCGCGGTTGAAGAGGAAGACGATCGCGCCGACTTCCAATCGTTTATGCCTCAGGCAGAGCCATCAAGTAGTTCCCCCTCAGTGGGCGGTGCTGCAAGCAATCGGATGATGGACTTCGATCCCCGCACAATGGGGGAAGACACCCTGTTTATGGGAAGTCCTAACTTTTATGACGAATCTACCGATCTCGGGTTTGATGCCTCCGCTGCCGAACAGAGTCTAGACTCTCTCTACACGGGATCAGGCAGCAGCAATGGCGGCACTCCTGCGCCCCCCGCAGCCGGCAATCAAAGCAGTGCCGACTTTTTAGACGACTTTGATGATTTTGACGACTTGGGTAACTTATCTGACTTTGATCTGTCCGAAGATTCGGCTGGCTTCACCAGCCCTTCTGTAGGGAGCGGGTTTGGCTTTTCTAGCAGCATCGAAACCCCAATGGAGGGAGCGAACATTGACTTTGGGGAGAATGGGCGTTCTTCCACTATTCGAGAAGATGAACTGTTTAATATTGCAGGTTCTACCGAGCAAATTCCTAGCTTTACTCAGCTAGAAACTCAGCCAAGTGAACCGACTCCCACTGTAGAGCAAGGTTGGCTAGCTCCCCTGGAAAATGCCTCGTTTGCCTCTAAGCAGGTGATTACAGCCCTGGCATCAGGAATTGTTTCAGCTGTTGCAGTTGCCGCTGTAAGCTTTGTCTCTGCAAATTCTGCTGCCCAGCAAAACAATACGGCGGTTGTTTCTCAACTCCGAACCACTGGAATCTTGATGGCATTGGCAGGTGGAGTATGTGGTGGTGGTACTGCTTTAGCAGTTGGGCAGTTGACCGCTCGACAAATGAAGCGATCGACCAATGATCTCAAGAGCCAGTTTGAATCGGTTTGCCAAGGAAATCTGAGTGCTCGGGCAACGGTTTATGCAGAAGATGAACTGGGCGAACTTGCGGCTGAATTTAACCAAATGTCCCGGGTTATTTTAACCACGACAAGCGAGGCCCAGCGCAAGGCAGAAGAGCAAGAACAAGCAAAAGAAGACTTGCAGCGCCAGGTAATTCGCCTGCTAGATGACGTAGAAGGCGCGGCACGAGGCGATTTAACGGTTCAGGCAGAGGTGACTGCCGATGTCCTCGGTGCAGTGGCAGACTCGTTTAACTTGACAATTCAAAACCTGCGTGAAATTGTGCAACAGGTGAAGCAAGCTGCCCGACAGGTGAGTAAGAGTTCGACGGAAAACGAAACCTTTGCACGTAGTTTGTCCTCGGATGCATTACGACAGGCTGAAGAACTTGCAGTGACCCTGAATTCTGTGCAAGTGATGACAGACTCGATCCAACGGGTAGCGGAAAGCGCTCGTGAGGCTGAAGAAGTTGCACGGACAGCGTCATCGACCGCTCTCAAGGGCGGGGAAGCCGTAGAACGCACGGTGGCTGGTATTTTAGAAATTCGTGAGACGGTAGCTGAAACGACCCGCAAGGTGAAACGTTTGGCAGAGTCTTCTCAAGAAATTTCTAAGATTGTGGCGTTAATTTCGCAAATTGCTTCCCGGACGAATCTGTTGGCGCTAAATGCCAGTATTGAGGCGGCGCGGGCAGGAGAAGCAGGACGAGGATTTGCGATCGTAGCCGATGAAGTGCGCCAGCTAGCTGACCGCGCTGCAAAAGCCTCGAAAGAAATTGAGCAAATCGTGCTACAAATTCAGGGGGAAACTGGTTCTGTGATGACCGCGATGGAAGAAGGAACTCAGCAGGTGATTGAGGGAACTCGACTAGCAGAACAAGCCAAGCGATCGCTAGAAGATATCATTCAAGTCTCTAGCGTCATTGATACGCTGGTGCGCTCGATTACCGCCGATACGGTAGAACAAACCGAAACGTCACGAGCCGTGTCTCAGGTGATGCAATCGGTAGAGTTGACGGCCCAAGAAACGTCTCAAGAAGCACAACGGGTATCAGGCTCTTTGCAAGGTCTGGTCGGTGTTGCTCGCGACCTACTGACCTCAGTAGAGCGGTTCCGGGTAGAGACAATCGAACGGAAACAACCCTAGATGGGAAGAATTTATGTGTCCATCTAGGATTCGTCGGCTACAGTAAAGCCAACTACTTAGAATCTTACCGTCTCACAAAACGGCGATTCTAACCAACGTGATGATCTAGCCCAGCGATTGAACCTCCAGGGAAGATCATCCATCTTCTCAAACACCAGACTCCGTATCGCTCCGGAGTTGGCTCGACGGAGACCACTCAATCTAACGAAAGGGACATTGCGATGCAGCCGGAACAACAGCAGCGAATCATGGGTTACTTCATTGAGGAGGCAAAAGACCACCTCAATACCATTGAGCAGGGTTTGTTGAATCTGCAAAGCACCATTGACGATCCAGAAATGGTGAATGAGGTGTTTCGGGCAGCCCACTCTGTAAAAGGCGGAGCGGCGATGTTGGGGTTAAGCAGTATTCAAAAAACTGCCCATCGCCTTGAAGACTACTTCAAACTTCTAAAAGAAACCCCTGGAGTTAAGCTAGATCAAAATTTAGAAACACTTCTATTGCAAATTTTTGATACGCTGCAAGCGTTATTAGAGCAACTGCAAACGCCTGCGGGCTTAACGGAAGAAACTGCCCATGCCACGATGGCTGAAGCCCAGCCAGTTTTTGAAGAGCTTGATCATTACTTTGCGCTGTTAGAAAGCCAGGCGGCAACCGCAGAACAATCAGAGCAGTTTGATGCAGGAACTATTGTTCAAGCTGAAACGCCGTTGGCAGACCATGCGTTAGTATTGATTTTTCAAAACGATATTTCAACCCAGTTGCGGGAGATGCTGCAACTATTTCGACAGGCTGAAGTGGTGTCTGATGGGCGCGATCGCTTGCAAGACCAGTGCCAAGGACTCAAGGATTTGGGCGAGGCATTTGGGTTGACGCAGTGGAGCCATTTGCTAGAAGTGGCGCGCCAGGCGATCGCGCATCCTGACAATTCTTACCGTGTCCTAGCGCCGATTGTGATCAAGGAAATTAAGCAGGCGCAAAATCTGGTGTTGATGGGGCGGGCAGCGGCGATCGCTCCTAGCGCAGAACTGCAAGCGCTAGCCCCTGCTACTAACACTTTGGCTGCCGATGCAGATTTGGCAGACTTCTTTACGATCGCAGACGGTGTAGAGACCGCGGATGAGCTAGATTTCAGTAGCTTTGACCTCTCGGACGTAAAGGCTGCGGATGAGCTAGATTTCAGTAGCTTTGACCTGTCTAACGCGGAATCGTCTGACTTTGATCTCGGTGAACTCGGCGAGTTAGATTTGGTCACAACTGCGTCTTCCAATGTTGTAGAACCGACGGATTTAGATCTTGAAGGGCTGTTTGATCTTCCCGATCTGGCATCGATTACCGTTGAAGAGGTAAACCGCTCCCTGAGCAATGCCTCAGAGCAGAGTGGCAGCACTCTTTCAGATCTTGGCGGCAGCGATCGCAATGGTCCTGAAATGGGCATGGCAGAGTTGAATAGTTTGGCTGACCTGTTTGAAGGGGAAGTTCCAGATTTAGGCTCTACTTGGCAACAGGAAGAAGTGATCCGTGCGGCGGCGGTATCTAAAGGGGATTCCTCTAACGGTTTCAATCAAGACTCTAACGATTTTGCAGATTTATTGTTTGACAGCCCTTCAGCCAGCGAGACCGTTTCGTCTAACTCAGACGAGGATTTAACTAGTTTATTTGGGGATGATTTATTAGAAGCGTTTGATGATGCTGAGCGGGTCAGCGATCGCTTTGAAATCCCTGATCTGCTAGCAGACGAAATCTCAGGTGCAGATGACGAGCTATTAGTAGATCTATCCGGCAACAGCGACGCATCGACCATCGGGGTTTCGACAGATTTGGAAGACTTGGGCACACTAGAGCTTGACACTACCCAGTCTTCAGATGAGTTAGGCTTTGATCGGCTTGCAGCAGAAGCAGGCGACCCAACTAGCTCTCTGGTTGATCTCGGTGAGTTATTTGCAGGGTTAGATGGGAGTGACTTAAGTTTTGACTCTGCTGGTAGTGGTTTGCTAGACGATCAGTCCTCTGAGGAGTCGCTCGATGAGTTTTCCCTCACCAGCCTGTTTGACCCAGCGTCTGCGGAGGCTGAAACCCTGTTGGGTGATGAAGACTCGCTTGATCCATTTAACAATTCATTTGCCAGTTTAGAAGAAGGCGATCTCTCTCTTTTTGAGAACTCAGATGTTGATTCGCTTTTAGAAGAAATCGATCTGTCAGAACCTGCGATCGCACCAACGGTTGAGGATGGTTTTGCAGACATAGCCTCACTACATGATCCTTGGGACAGTGATCAATCGACTTCTCCCTCCACTGTAGAAGAGCTAGATGTAGAAGAGCTAGAGTTGCCTATTTTTTCTGAAACCGTAGAGGATCAAAATCTAGATCTACTAAGAGAACTGACTGCTGATCTAGAACCAACTCAGCTATCTGAAACAGACTCGGAACAGTTTGACACCCTTGCTCTGCCCCAGGTTGATTTAGAAGTTACTCCTTCAGAGGCGCTAGATTCTTTGCTAGTTGAGACTGCTGCAACAGACGAGATAAATCTCAGCTTAGATGATTTCTCAGAATCATCAGATAGCTTGTTTGCAGATGAATTAGGCTTGTTGGATGGTTTATTAGAGACAGACTCTGACCTATCGTTTGACGCTTCGGAAATATCTTTCGATGAACAACCTTTGGAGACAACTCCTCAAGGTGAAGCAGCAGATAAGGTTGTAGCTCTGATACCGGGCTTAGAAGGCTTAGAAGACGATCTTCTGAGTTTAGAAATGCTGAACTTGGCAGGGTTAGAAGCGCGATCGCAGGAATTTTTCTCGGAAAATTCTTTGGGGTCAGAACTTGATGTAGAAGATCTAGAAGGGCTGAGTGATAACTTTTCAGAAACCGTCGATTCAGAGAGTTTAGATAACTTGCTAAACGAATCTACCACAGTAGATCCGATGCAACTAGAGCTAGATTCCCTAGCCGCGCAGTCTGCCACAGTAGACCTCGATGAAATACTTAAAACTGAAAGCTCGCTTGATGCCGAGTTCGATGGCATCACCAATGTAACTGCTCCCCTAGATGCACTACCGACCGATAGTTTCGATCTGCCGGAGTCAGAAATTGCCGGTTTACAGCAAATTACTGCTGAGCCTGAAATCGCCACTCTATCTGATGAGCTAGATTCTAATGAGCTAGATTTCTTTGAAATAGAACCGTTAGCAAGCGACCGAGAAGAGCTAACTGACCTGCTGGGTTTGGGGGTAGCTGATGCTGAGGAAGGCTTGAATTTAGACGAGTCATTACTTTTTGAAGAACAGCCGACTTCATCAGAGGAGCTTTCTTTAGAGGATGACTTCCTGACCAGTCTAACGGCTGAGACTACTGATGTTTCTGAAGAAGTTGGCATCTTCGAGGACGCCCCTTCTTTAGAGCTAGAAGATTTAAATTTGACTCTCGACCTTTCTGAAGCCTCTATTCTGTTGGGTGCTCAAGATGAACTATCGAATGGATTTGACCTAGAGAGCTTAGAAGAAACGGCTTTTGATGGGGCAGTCGATTCTAACGCCAGCTTATCCTTTGAGAGCCTAGCCTTTGAGGGGCTGAATTTTGAAGGGCTTGATTTTGCAGAAGAACCTTCTTTAACTCTTGCAACTGATGACTTAAATACTAGGGATTTAGACCTTTTAGGCTTTGAATCTGAGGAGGCTTCTACAGATTTTGCCAGCACCGACTTAGGGCTTGATGGCTTGAATGTGGATGCAGGTAACGACGATTCAAATCTTGATAGTTCGGGCTTGGGTTCAGAACGCTTGGAGCCTTCTGAAGATGATACCCATGGTCTGGACGAGCTAGATGGCTTGCTTGATAACATTTTTGCTGATGAAAATGTAGAGCTAGAGCATGACTTATATTTGGAAAATGGAATTGCAGGATCAGGCGCGATCGCAGCTTCAAGTTTTGAGCCTTTGCACCAAGAACCACTGCCATCTAGCTCAGATGAGATGGAGCTTGATGATCTAGATGATTTGGATAGCTTGCTAGAGGATGACCCGTTTGAGATGGCGAGTTCATCAGCCAATGATTTAGATGACAATGATTTCAATGATCTCGATCAGGTGCTTGACGCAGCCGATGCTTTAGCTCAGTTTGACAATCTTGATGCACTGCTAGACTCCTCTCCCCCATCTAGCTTCACCGCCGAAGATGACTTCGCCGATCTTGAGTCGCTTTTGTCTGATGCCCCTGATGTGTTCGGCACTCCACAACCTAGAGCCGCTTCTTCCTCGGAAACCGATGCAGAGTTTGACGATCTAGAGAAAATGTTGGAGGACACCAACAAGACCATGGGCGGTTCTCCAGGTTCCAAAGGTCGAACTGCTTCCTCATCGTCAGGACGCCGCACATCTCGCCCTGCGAAAGGCTTTAGCGAGCAGACTATGCGAGTTCCGGTCAAACATCTCGATAATCTCAGCAACCTGGTGGGAGAACTCGTTGTCAATCGCAACAGCTTAGAACAAGACCAAGAGCGCATGAGACAATCGCTGGATAACTTGCTTTATCAAGTACAGCAACTCAGTGACGTTGGTCAACGGATGCAAGATCTATACGAGCGATCGCTGCTCGAAAGCTCGCTATTAGCCAGCCGCCAGCATCACCGTACCCCCTTTGGTTCGCCTGAGCGTCACCGGGTGGATACAAGCCCCACAGGAGTTGAGTACGATCCTCTAGAAATGGATCGATTTACAGGCTTTCACTCGCTGTCTCAAGAGATGATCGAACTGATTGTGAGAGTCCGCGAATCTGCGTCAGACATCGAGTTCATCGTCGATGAAACGGATCAAGTGACTCGCATGTTCCGACAGGTCACAACTCAGCTTCAGGAAGGGTTAACCCGCTCTCGAATGGTTCCCTTTGCCCAAGCTGCCGATCGCTTGCCGCGTGCTGTGCGAGACATTGCCATGAAGTGTGGCAGACAAGCAGAATTGGTGATTGATGGTCGAGATACGCTGATTGACAAAATGATTTTAGAGCATCTCTACGATCCCCTGACCCATCTGGTGAACAACGCCATTAGCCACGGCATCGAATCACCAGAAATTCGTCAACGGGCTGGAAAGTCTCCGACTGGACAAATTACGATTCGGGCTTTTCACCAAGGCAACCAAACCGTTCTTTCTGTCTCGGATGATGGGGCTGGCATTGATATTGAGCGGGTGAGAATAAAAGCGGTTGAGAAGGGCTTGATTACTTCAGCCGAAGCCCAATCCTTATCTCGGTTGGATATCTACGATTTGCTCTTCCATCCTGGATTTAGCACCAAGGATCAAGCAGATGACTTTTCAGGGCGCGGGGTTGGCATGGATGTTGTGCGAACAAGCCTCAGCGAAATTCGCGGAGCGATCAACACCGACTCTGTGCAGGGTAAGGGAACGACGTTCACGATCCGGTTGCCGTTGACGCTGAGTATTTCTAAAGCCTTGTGTTGCATTAGCGATCGCGCTCGGATCGCGTTCCCGATGGATGGCGTTGAGGATATGTTAGATGTGCCTAAAGAGCGACTGCAAATCAATGCCGAGGGGCAACCTGCGATCGCATGGCGTGATATTGTGCTTCCAGTACATCCGCTCAATGAGCTTCTAGCTTATAGCCGTCACCTCAGCCGAGGAACAGTCTACGGGGGCGGTCAAGATGATGATATGGTCTCGATTGTGGTGCTACGGAGCGCAGGCAACTATCTTGCCCTTCAAGTAGATCAGGTGTTAGGCGAGCAAGAAATTGTCATCAAACAACTGGAAGGCCCTATACCCAAACCAGTCGGCGTAGCGGGTGCAACGGTTTTGGGAGACGGTCGGATTATGCCGATCGCCGATGTGCTGGAACTGATTGATCTCTCTATGGGTCGTATTCGTCGTGATGTCGGCAGCATGTGGGAGCAAGGGGTAGCTCAGGGCATAGCTGAGACGGTAACTGCGAAGACCGAACCTATGGTTCTTATTGTGGATGATTCAATTACAGTACGTGAATTGCTCTCAATGACATTTAACAAAGTTGGATATCGGGTAGAGCAAGCTCGCGATGGTCAGGAGGCGTGGGAGAAACTGCGATCTGGGCTGCCATGTGATATCGTCTTCTGTGACATTGAGATGCCAAGAATGGACGGACTAGAGTTGCTCTCACGAATTCAGAAAGACCCAAATTTGAGCAATTTACCGATCGCAATGTTAACGTCGCGCGGGGCTGATCGTCATCGTCAGATGGCAGCATCGTTAGGCGCAAGCGGGTACTTCACCAAGCCTTATTTGGAGGAAGCTTTGCTAGATGCCGCCCAACGCATGCTCAAAGGTGAAGTTCTGCTTTCTAGCAACAGTTAGCACGTTGAGGATAAAAAGCATTAGAGGGGATAGTTTTGACACTACCCCCTTTTTTATGTATTTGTTTACAGAGGTGGTTGAAATATCATAATCAGATCCGATAACCAGTCTAGTTTTCAAGCTCAAGGGCGCTTAGGCAATAACTTTTCGCTGCCCTAGCGCTTGGTACTGCTAAATCACAGTTTCCTACTACCAGCTATCGCCAAATTCGGTTACCTTCTTCATCAACTCGCGCCTCGCGAATCAAGTCAGAGATCTCTTCAGCGTCTTTGACGTGATGGAGGGCTTTTTCTTCCCCGTCGGGAGGCATGTCAAAGACAAAATATTCGGGAACGGTGATATGGTCGCCTGTAATATCAGGAGCATCCACCGCTACCTGCTTTGCCTTCTCCTCCACAGACTGGTTTGGATCAATGCGATCGCCTGGATTAGATGCTAAATTTTCTGTTTCCAATCTCTGCTTTTGCTCACGCTTTTGCTGAGGATCAACCTCTTCAGGGGTCATAGGTTGATTAATACCAGGTTCGTCATATCCAGGCTTTGCATCTTCATTCATAATTTTTACCTTCTAAACCATTGCTACTAAAAATGCTAGAGAAAAGGAGGCTTGAACGCCTCCCTCGGATGAAGTAATAGCTGATAAGTCAAAAGCATGAGAATGCAGTCAAGCCACGACCATGCAACTGACGTTATAAAAAACTACAGGGTTGGTTTGCCATTGGGACCGTTACCAATAACAGCAACTTTGTGGCGATAAACAAGTTCTGCACCGTACCACCCTGTCACGCCTAGCAGAGCGGCTACAAATAGCGAGATCAGAAGCCCAGTTGGCACAATTGGGGTTACGGGGTCATTCCACCGCAACCAGAGGTTTACGGCGGTCAACGTTAAGGCGGCAATGTTGCCTACCATGTGTGCCCAGCCTGCACTGTGTTCACGCACACGACCAATTCTTAAAAAATCGCTCATGCCCGTAACAGCGGCAACAAGCCCCCCGATTAACCCTGCCGCAATGAGCCAAAATGAAGCTCTTGCCCAAAATGCATCATTTAGGAGCCAGTAAGCAGCATCTGTTGCTAGCGCGCCGGTCAGGAACGCGATCGGGAAGGTCACAATCAGCGGGTGCAGTGGGTGCTTTGCGATATGAACGGTGCTGGGTACACCGCTATCACGGTATTCCGCTTCATCACTTTCAACCAATAGAGGAATATTCGGAGTTTCAGGCATTGTGTTCTCCCAAAAAATGAGTAGTGCCATTTACGCTTACGATGAAGGAAATTGTTCAACATGCGCCTCTGACTGAAGAACGACTTTTCCGCGCTGGACATCTAATTTTTTGAGTTTTAGTGACATGCCTTCAAGCTCAAAGTTTCGTAGGTCTAGCAACTCGGTAGCTTGTTGCAGGAGAGCCTGGGTTAATTCTGGAGACAACTCTTGCCCATCGGCGTACTGCACATCTTCTAGAACCACCTGCTGCCCTGCATCGATGATTTTTGGAATCGCTGTAAAAGAAACTTGTTTCCTCTCGTTAGAATTCTGCAAAATCACATCTGTGCTTAGCGCAACTTTACCTTCACCAGGCAAGCCAAACTTTAGACTTTGGGTATCTACTGTGGCGAGTTCCTGATCAACATGCACGTCTAGATTCTGCATCTTAGCCCGCACAAAATCAGAATTGAATGCGCGGTTAATATCAGCCTCTAGCAATGTCACTAGAGTTTCAGCGTCGGTGGGATGGGTCAGTTCAACTTTGCCAAAAGCAACGCTGAGAGGGTTAATGGCAACGCTTCCGGTTTCTAGGTTCATCTCCTCAATTCGCAGATCTTTCTGCATGACCATGCCTTCTCCTTTGATGGAGACGTGATCAACCTGCCCAGAAACTAGCTTTAACGGATCAGTTTCAATCTCAACATCTACCTCTTCCACTTCGTCAAGCTGGCTTTTGATCCCGATCTCCGCCGTTTTATTAATGGCTTCTTTACCAATATCTGGCATAACTGTGTGCGCCTCTCGCAGTGTCCTATGGCGCTAACTTTAAGACATGCTTGGGAATTGCTGTATCTGTACAGTGGTGGAGAGAACCCGCGATCGCGCTCTATCTTTTCACAGAAACCCTTTACTCCAGAGCAGAGTGCGCCACGGCAGGGCGGTTTTGACGATGGCAGAACTGATTTACCTCCTGTAGGGGATGTAAGCAGTAAGAAAATATTGTTTGCTAACTTGGCGGCGCTTTTGAATGAAGTTTCACAAATCGTTTTCAACAAAGTTTTTAGTAAAGTATTGAACTTAGGCATCTGGGCTGACACCAACTCTGCTTATGAACAAAACAGTTGAGCGTCGCATCGGGCTTGAACAAGAGTTCTTCTTAGTCGATCGCGATGGAGTTTTATCCGATCGGGCAGATGAATTTCTGAGGCAGTGTCATGCGATCGCCCAGGCAGAAAGCCGCGATTCTAAATACTTTGCGCCTGAGTTTGTCAGAAGCATCGTCGAACTCAACACTCCCCCGGCTTGGTCGCTCAAAGAGTTGGCACAGGAGTATTTAGAAAACCTCAAGTTGGCGCTGCGTGCGGCTCACGCGCTAGATCTTAGGCTTTATCCCTTATCGCAATATCCACTGCACATCATGCCCGTGATTCGCGATGAGCCAAACTATCATATTCAAGCCCGAACAGTAGGCTACGATCGCTTCCTCAATGCTGGCAGATGCGTCGGCACTCATCTCCACCTCGATCTACCACCCGGAACCATCGATACGCGGGTTGGCGTTTCCTACACCGCTACTGCCGAAGCGCGAGAAGAGCTACTCAATCTCTATAACTTAGCTACAGCCCTTGATCCCGCTTTAATTGCCATGGCAAGCGCCAGCTTATTTTACGAGGGTCGAGTCCTGGAAATGGCAGCACGCACGGTTCATTATCGCGGTAGTGAAGCCTTTGGGTGGGAAGGTGTTTATACGCATCTGCCTGAGGTCGGTGGGCTTCGACCCTATGCTGCGAGCATTGAGCATTTAGTAGAGATGCAGTTTGAGCGCTACTATACCTGGCTAGCCGCCATGGATCGAGCAGGCGTTGAACGGCATTTGTTTTTAAATGCGGGCGGCAGTTTGCTGCGATCGGGGTGGAATCCGGTTCGGCTCAATCGTCAAGGCACAGTCGAGCTACGGGCAACCGATGGCGACTTTCCAGAAGTCACGTTAGCGATCGCAACCCTGGTGTACAACGCTGCCGATCGGGTAAGGCGAGAAGGCTGGACGGTGAGACCTGCGGAGGGCAGCCGCGTCTTTCAAACCGTTGACCATCAGCTTGTCATCCCTGACTTCGCCTACCTCAATGGCGACTTGTTTTATGCAGCAGTCACCGAGGGCATGAAGAATGCAGATGTCAAAGCCTACTTAGACTCTGTTTTAGCGTTTGCAGCGCAAGGGGGCGAAGGCGCAGACTATCTCACCAAACTACGGTCTTCGCTCGATCACTACCAAACGACCGAAGCCAAGCTTTTAAAGGAGTTTGCACCAACTACTAGTGAAATTTCTAGGGAGGATGGGTTAAGACTGGTGCGCTGGGCGTGCGATCGCTTAGAAGAGCAGATTGAATTACTCAGCCGCCAAGATCCCCTTACGATTTTATCCCAGTTGTAGAATATTTGTAACAACCCTGCCTTGGCTCTTCAACTGGTGCAAAGAAACCTGCGGCAAAGCCATAGCCAGACATTGAGGAGTTTTAGCCAGTAGCCCCCTTAAGGGCTGTTGCCCTCTTTCCGTGCCCGAACTCCCTTCATTTGGCACGTCCTATAAGTATAAGTAGATTAAATGGACAGTTTTTATTACGAATCCCATACACTAAAGCGCCAATTGACCGTTATAACTCCTAAATTTTCCCGTAGTATCAGAATTGTAGTTGGCAGACGGTCTAAACCAAGTATTGGTAAAACTTAAGTCAACCATTTCAGAAGGCAATCAACGCCGTTTCTACATATAGAGAGGACCACACCGCATGGCTACTTTTAAAGTCACGCTAATTAACGAAGCTGAAGGGCTAAATACCACGATCGACGTGCCTGAAGATGAGTACATTCTGGATGCGGCTGAAGAGCAAGGTATTGACCTGCCCTACTCCTGCCGCGCGGGTGCCTGCTCAACCTGTGCTGGTAAGATAACATCTGGTACGGTTGATCAGTCTGATCAGTCTTTCTTAGATGATGACCAGATCGAAGCAGGCTATGTACTAACCTGTGTTGCCTACCCCACTTCTGACTGCACAATCATGACCCATCAAGAAGAAGAACTGTACTAACTATTCTTCCAACAAACAGAGAGAATTTTCGCTTCTCACATCTCTCTGTTTGTGCATTATTTCTGTTGACCTGTGCCTTGCTTAACCTATAGCCAGAACGTGGTTTGCTGCTCTAAACCTTGAAGAGTGGCGCTGTTTGAAACCCCTATATTTGCTGTTGCAATTTGCAAAATCGCCATTGTGTATTTCTGCAAATTGCAACGCTTAAGGTGAAGTAATGTTAGAAAAGACAAGAAATTTAGTGCATCTTCTCCGTTGTTTGATATTCAAAGCTCAGAGACCGTTCATGCTCCGGTTCTAGTTGATCAATTGGGATCTGAAGGGTAAATTCTGTTCCTTGTCCCAAGATTGAGTGGCATTCAATCTTTCCACCATGTTTTTCCACGATGATTTGATGGCTAATTGCTAGCCCTAACCCTGTGCCTTTGCCCACAGGTTTTGTTGTAAAAAACGGATCAAAAATCTTTTGGCGAATCGCCTCCGGCATTCCAGAACCATTATCTTTAATCTGAACCTGAATCCAGTTGTTCTCAATGCGGTGAGTGCAAATGTGAATTGAGGGAGAAACAGGTTCACTTCTCTCTTTAATAGAGTGCTCTAATGCATCGATCGCATTAACTAAAAGGTTCATAATTACTTGGTTGAGTTGACCTGGAAAGCAAGCTACCGGGGGAATATCTCCATAATTTTTTGCAATTTGAATTCTATATTTCTCTGACTTCGCATTGAGCCGATGACCCAAAATTAGCAATGTGTTTTCAATACCATCATGCAAATCGACTTGTTTAAAGTCTGCCTCATCTAGGCGAGAAAAGTTTCGCAGTGACAAAACAATTTCTCGAATTCGCTCTGAGCCTACTTGCATAGAGTCAAGTAGTTTTGGTAGATCTAAACGTAGGAAATCTAAATCAATTTCTTCAATTTTGTCGCTGATCTCTTTACTAGGCTCAGCATAACGAGCTTGATATAAACTGATCAGATCAAATAAGTCTTGAATATAGTGTTTTGCAGGAGGGAAGTTTCCGTAAATGAAGTTTACGGGGTTGTTAATTTCGTGGGCAATCCCTGCGACAAGTTGCCCTAGTGCTGAGAGCTTTTCTTGCTGAATAAGCTGAACTTGAGCTTGTTGAAGATCTGCCGTCCGCTCTTGGACTCGCTGTTCTAGGGTTTCATTAAACTGCTGAAGCAGCCCGTTTTGGATTTCTAATCGTTGATTGAGATGATGCAATTGTAAATGAACTTTAACCCGCGCTAAAACTTCTTCTTGCTGAAAGGGTTTTGTGATGTAGTCTACTGCGCCAACGCTTAGCCCTTTGACTTTGCTTTCGGTCTCTGATAGGGCCGTCATAAAAATGATCGGAATCTCTTGAGTGAGCGGATTTGCTTTCAGGCGACGACAGGTCTCAAAACCATCAATTCCTGGCATCATGACATCAAGCAAAATTAGATCAGGAGGATGGTATTGAACTTGTTCGATCGCGCTTTCTCCATCTAAAGCAACTGCAACTTGTAGCCCAGTTATCATCAGTGCTTCTGACAAGACCTCTAAGTTTGTGGGGTTGTCGTCCACAATTAGGATAATTTGAGAATTATTTCCCGGTTCCATCATGTCTTACTCTCTAAATACTGTTCAAGAAATGCTCGGATTTTTTTAAGCTGAAACCCTTTTGATAACTGACGAAGGGATTGGCAAAACTCATGAAAGCTTGCGTCCGATGCCTCAATTTGATCGATGCGATGAAGTAAGCTTTGGATTAATCCCTTACGGGCAAAATCGTAGAGCACAGACACTTCTTGAGATGGAGGGGCAACTATCGGCTGGGGCGCGGTTGAGAGTGCCGAATGTGGCAAGGGGGTAGAAAGCGCTTGCATTTCTAAAGTGCCCTTGTTGCCCGATAAATTCAAACCGTTTGCCTGAAGTTCTGGAGCATAAATCCACTCTAGATGAAGGTGTCGTTGCAGGGCTTCAAATAGCGATCGCGCCTCAATGGGTTTGGGCAAAAACTCTGCCGCACCAGCCTCTAAACTCTTGTGCTGATCTTCTTCAAAAACATTGGCAGATGACACAACAATCACCACGTTTCGGAGTGTCGGTTTAGCTCGAATCTCTGCCATCATGGCATAGCCATCCATTTTTGGCATAGAAATATCCGTGATGATCAAATCGGGCTGTGTTTGCAGGGCTGTGTCGATTCCAGCTTGACCATTGTTGGCTTCAACAATATGAAAGCCAATTGGTTCGAGCAGATTTTTAAGGATTGCCCGATTTTCCCACCGATCATCGACCACCAAAATTTTTCTTGGCTCTCCCTTCAATCGTGCGATCGCTTGCATTGTTAACTCTGGTTCGGCTCGAACGGTATCTTTTGCTTCGGCTAGCTCAACATCAAACCAAAACTTACTTCCTTTGCCAAACTGGCTCGCAACCATAATCTCGCTGCCCATCATGGTGACAATCTTGCGGCTAATTGCCAAGCCCAAGCCTGTTCCTTCCGCTTGTTTTTCTCCATCGCCGACCTGCTCAAACGGCAGAAAAATACTCTCTAGTTGATGGGGCTGCATTCCAATGCCCGTATCTTCAACCCCAAATCGAATGGTATAGATTGGAGGAACGCCATGAAAATCTTTTTCTATTAGGGATGCTGTGAACGTGACACTTCCGGTATCGGTAAATTTAATCGCGTTGCCTAGCAGATTGATCAAGACTTGCCGCAACCGCTTTTCATCGACATGCACCATTGCCGGAAGCAACGGATCGATCGGATAGACAAACTCCAAACTTTTTTGGTCGGCTCGGATGCGACAGATCTCGACGACGCCCTGAAGGAAGGGTGCAAGGCGCAAATCGTGGGGATGGAGTTCGAGTTTTTGAGCCTCAATTTTCGAGAGATCAAGCACATCGTTGATCAAGGTGAGCAAGTGAGATGCACACTGATGAATGACAGTGATTCCTTGCTGATCTTTTTCAATGAGAGCACGCGATCGCTGCAAAATTTGGGTATACCCTAGAATGCCGTTGAGCGGTGTGCGTAGCTCGTGACTCATATTGGCAAGAAATTCGCTTTTGGCTCTGTTTGCCGCATCTGCTGATTCTTTAGCCGTTGTCAGTTCGGCGGTGCGCTCCTCAACGCGGTGTTCCAACTCCTCAAACGACTCCTTTAACTGAGCCGCCATTTGGTTAAATGAATGAGCCAGAACACCGAGTTCGTCTGTGCCTTTACGTTCAAACTTATATTGAGATTCACTCTCAATGCTCGAACCATCATCGGCTCTATTACTCGCTCCATCTCGACTGAGGCGAGACAGCCGTTGAGCATCTCCTTCGGTCAGTTTTTTGCACTCTTCGAGAATAGGTTCTAAACGGCGGTTGAGCCGTCGGATGAATAAAATCACGACTAGCGCCAGAATTGCCCCTGCACTTAGCGCCCCGCCAAGGGTGATTGCCAGTGCTGGGCCTAGAACGACAGATTGAGGAACTGAGGCGAGCATGATCCAGTTGGTTCCTTTAATCCGTTGATATGCCCAGTACTGACCCTTTTTTTGAATCAACCCTTTCTCATCAGCACTGATCTGTTTCCAGACATCCACCAATTGAGGAATGTCGTTATAGGCAGCCAGCGCCTTTGCTTTTCCTGGATCGGGAGGATAGACGATTAAATTGCCCTTCTCGCTAAAAATAGCAAAATAGCCTCCTTCCCAAGTCTCAGGTGCTTTGACACGTTCGCTCAAGGCAGTAACGTTGATGTCGAGTCCTGTAACAGCAATCATGCGATCGCGATCATCAAAAACAGGACCTGTGTAGGTGGTTAAGGTGAGACCATACCAAGCATATGGCTCCAGCCAAATATCTCTCTTAGCTTTAACAACTTTCTTGTAATAGTCTTGCTCAGGATAGTTATCTTCAAACAAATCAGCAAAACGGAGGTTATTGTGAGGTGCTGGCAGAAGTGTACCAATCTGCTCAGGATTCTTTTGGTCAACATAGAAATAGGGCCAATACCACTGGCGATCCGTGACAATTTGAGACGGGGTTTGCCCAAACCCAAGCGCCATTGTTAAAGATGAACGTTGTTGAAAGATTTCAAAAATGACTTGGTTATAAAACTCTGGATCTGTAATTTCCTGACGGTGCATTGTTTTGACCACCGCAGAGAGATTAGTCATCGATTGCTCAACTCTAGCCAGTTCTCCCTCAATTAAATTAACTTGTGTTGTTAAGTTTCCTCTAATCTCGTCTTTGGCACGACTTTCAAGGGCTTGGTAGAAGAAGTAAGACATTCCACCTATGCCAAATAGAGCGCTTCCCAACACATAAAGGAACAGTCTTGAGCCAATTGAATTATGAATCTTTCTCACACAGGTAGTACTCCAATTCTTGATTTCAGGAAGCTCTCTTAAACGCAAGTTTGATGAAAAACGTTACTTTTTCTACAAAAGCAAATTTTTCCGATTGCTTCATATTTCCCGAACTCAGACAAAAAATTACGGAGTTTCTGTTGATTTTGAAGATGTTTAGTGTGAAACTTGGTGCTCTGATATTCCGTTAGGGTACATCCCAGTCTTGCAAGTCTCAATTTGAGAACTGCCTATTGAGGTAAGCGCAACAATGCAGCAGAACTTGAGGGACATTTTCCGCTTTCCCTTGTGCGCCTGAAAGCTTCACGTATGGAACCATGAGCTTAGAAACATTCACTGATCTTTCCCATGCCCTCACAACCCTATGGCGAGATAGCATGGGTGAAATTGATAAGGTGCTGAATGAGCATAATTTAGAGCGTCGTGCGGTGGCAAGATTGCTGGATGCGAGCAATGACGGGGCTGAATTGATGCTCTAAACAAATGCTGAAATTCAGTTGACAATCGTCCGTGGGCAATCAAATTTCAGCAGTGGCAATTCCGATTCTGGTGCTGCAATTGTTGCGCTAATAATGTTGTTGATTTTCTCCAGAAGAGGCTGCTGCTGAGTGTGTAGAAAGAAATGATCGCCCGGAAGCATCCAAATTGAAAATGAGGAACTGGTGTGCAGACGCCAGCGATCGAGCAAATCGGGGGGTTCTTCGGTATCTTCCGTACCCCCAAAGACAGAAATTGGACAGGATAACGGAGGCTGATTTACGTAAGAATAAGTGCCGCAAAGTTGAAAGTCTGCACGAATTGTAGGTGATAGCAGACGCATCAATTCGGCATTTTCTAGCACTGGCTTGGGTGTTCCATTTAGGTTGCGTAACTCTGCTAAAAAATTGTGCTCTGGTAGGGCATATAAGCCGGGATTGCGATCGGGAATTTGCGGGGCACGACGGCTTGACACGAAGAGATGAACCGGTGAGTGCGCCGATTGAGCACGGAGGTAACGCGCTAACTCGAAGCTAATCAAGGCACCCAGGCTATGACCAAAAAAAGCAAATGGAATATTCAAATAGGGATCAAGAACTTGGCTCAGGGTTTGAACTAGTGGTGCAATGTCAGTGAATGGGGGTTCATTTAAGCGATCGCTGCGACCCGGAAACTGAATCGCACACACCTCGATCGATGGGAGAAGGCTATCTGCCCACTGACGAAAAACTGCCGCGCTTCCGCCTGCGTAAGGAAAGCAGAACAGACGAAAAGACGGGTTTGGATGAGGATTGAATACTTTAATCCAGGGATTGGAGGCAGAGATTACCATACTTATTCAATGAATATTTTTAAGGGCGAAGCTAATAATTTTAAGGTAGATTAAACCCTGCTAGCAACATCTATCAAAAAATGTCTGCTGGATCTGCTTGGCGCAATCTACGAACCGCAACCAAGCCTGAAATTGTACACATTAAAATCGTCAATGCAAAAATAACCAATGCGCGATCAAATTCCATTCTAATGGGTAAAAACGTTGCATTTTTAGTCAAATCATACAATCCTAGTGAAAGCGCAAATCCTGGAATAAATCCTAACGTTGCAAGAATGAGTGCTTCTTGAATAACAACCGATTCTAAGTATAGATTTTTATAGCCCATTGCTTTGAGGGTTGCATATTCTGCGAGATGGTCAGAAACATCTGAGTACAGAATTTGATAGACAATGACCGTACCGACAATAAATCCCATTCCTACTCCTAAGGAAAAGATAAATCCGATCGAGGTGCTGGCTTGCCAGTAGTTTTTTTCAAACTCTATAAATCCTTCACGAGTTAAGACTTTAACATCTGTAGGCAAGCTATCTTCAATCTGTTGACGAACCGTTTGAACCTCTACATTCGGCTTGAGTTGAATTAGCCCAATATCAATATTTCCTAATTGCCGATCGGGAAACAATCGCAAAAAATTTAGATCGCTTAGAATAATATTGCCATCTGCTCCAAACGAAGGTCCTAACGTAAATAAGCCAACCACGGTGACTCGTTTGCCTCCTAGCTCTGTTGCCACAGGTTCGCTCTGTTCAAAGGTATCTGCGATCGCGCCATATTCAGAGCGAGAAGCCCGATCAAATAAAATATTTTCGCTGAGTTGAAGCTTGTCTAAATTTTGATCAACTTCTGGAAATTTAAAGACTGAATTTCCTGGCTCAAACCCATACACATAGATGGCCCGAAAACTTCCAGTATCAGGATTTCTCCAGTCTTTAAAGCCAACATAAATAGAACTAATTGATTCAACTCCCTCGAAACTTAGCACTTGATATAAACGACGCCAAGAAAAGGTTCTCGTATAGCCTAAAGACTTTGATCGAGCACTAATGAGAACGAGATCTCCTTCTAAATTTTGGTGCAATCGAGTTGCGCTATCGTAGAGGGCTGCTTGAAATCCTAGCTGCATAAACATGAGAATAACGGCGAAGGCTATTCCTGCTAAGGCAATGAGTAACCGAATCTTTTCTCGACTTAGCTGCAACCAGGCTAGCGGAATACTTAGTAGCATGAAACCTCTTACATAGCGCAAGAATTGCCTATCTTTTAGGGAGCCTATTTGTTAGGGAGATCGTCATCAATTACAACACTAACTTGTAAGTTTGTAAGGGTTGAAACTTTTTGGCTATCTGGCTCATTAAGGCGGATTTTTACCTCTACAATTCTTCGGTTTACATCTGCTGTTGGGTCAGTTGCTAACACATCTTGAGGGTTGACTTGCAATCCGACGTCCGTTACGGTTCCCTCTAAGTTGCCTGCAAACGCACTACTCGCAATTTTTGCCTTTTGCCCAACACGAATCTTGTGCACATCTAATTCATACACCTCTGCCACAACATTCATTTGCTCAGTGTGCCCGATCGCAACAATGCCCTTATTTCCGACGACTTCTCCGGGGCGGGTATGAATTTTGAGTACTTGTCCATCGATCGGCGACCGAATGTAGGCTAACTCTAAATCTGCTTGAGCCTTGGCAACATTTGCGATCGCACGATTGACTTCTGCCTGGGCCGCTTGAACATCGGTAGGACGAACCTCAGAAATTTGGCTCAGCGTCGCTTGGGCCGCTTTGATTTGTTGCGTGAGACTGGCTTCAATCTGGGTTCGCTTGGCTTTTGCTTCATCTAGTTGTGCTTGAGCCGTGGTCATCGTTAGCTGCGTGCTATCTAACTGAGAAGCCGCGATCGCGCCGCTCTGAAACAACTCAAGATACCGTTGATGCTCGGTTTGACCGTTTTCTAACTCTGCCTCCAATCGGGCGATCGTGTTGCCTTGAGTGGTGAGTTGTCCTTGTTGCTCAGCGATTAACTGTGCGATCGTTGCTTTTTGGGCGTCTAGTTCTCCTGTCTTCGCCCCTGCTTTGACTTTGGCAAGATTTGCCCGAGCAATTGCAACATCTTCTAGCGCCAAGTTGAGAGACGTTTGCAAGTTTCCCTGGCTGTCAAGAATGGCAGTCACTTGTCCCGTTTTTACGGTGCTTCCTTCCTTGACCAGAAGCTTTCCTAACCGGCTCACCCCCGCTCCATTCAGAGAAGTGGGCGGCGATAGATAAATGACTTCTCCTTCGGGTCGCAGATATCCCAAGGCAGAGATGGCTTTGGGCTTTGCGTTAGAAGGTGTCACTGAAGCGGGAGAACTTTGCCGAAACTGGAAGAGGTATTGAAACGTAGCTCCACTAAGAACCAGACCTGCAATTACCATTGCAATCACTGTCGATCGGCGAGGGAGCTTTAAAGAAGGCTGAGCTTTTGAGATCAAATCAGGTTTCACTGCTGATCAAATAGTTGGTGAACTGATAGTTGGTGAACTGAGCGATTAGCTTTTAGCGATTCATAGACCAACCGAACTAAAGCTAAACCTTTTGAAGCGAGTGTTAGAAATCCATGACTTAATTCATCACATCCGGAATAGTGTTTCGCGAAATTTCCCTACCCTAATAGATTTATGCATTCAAAGGGTACCGAACCAGTAATAAATGGGCAATGATGAAGTGCTAAATCGGGGCAAAAACTGCTATTTCCATAACCTTTTCCTAACCGTCATTTAAGCAAAAAATTTGCTGTTCAAAGCTATTCGAGCTACATAAATATAGCTACTTCTGTCGCTCAGTTGTTTAACTACTTAGAAAGCAGCCTATCGAATGTTCAAAAGTATTACAATAACCAATCTTTCGGTTAGACTAACCATTTTTTCGATCGATCTGGTGGTATCCAGGTGCTAGCAGCCTATTAGCAATATTTCCAGCTTCGCTGAACTTTCGCTGAATTAGGATGGCTTCATAACATCGAATAATCCGACCAACATTAAGTAATCTGAAATGATTATGAGTAGCTGAAAATAAGCGGAAGCATGATTTCTTTCTGAACTTTACATCATCTTCATAGACGTACAAACTAATAGGGCAGCCTATTAACGCGAAATTTTAACATCATAATTAACGCAAAATTCCAACATCACAATTTCAGCTTTCTAAATCCTCACGTAATCTTTATAGACTGAGATAGTGTTTGTGTTTTTTAATACCGTTCGTATTAGTAACCATTCTATCTTTAGAGAGATAGACGCTCAGTTGACAACAGTGAAGAATCGTCATTAGGAAGAATCGTCATGAGGGGTTTTCTATAGATGCTCAATCGAAGGTTTCCTTGAGACGATCGATCGAGAGCCATGATTAACATGTTCGACTGCAAGCAGAAGCCTGGTAAAGTGGCTAGATGAAAGTTTGATGCCCCGTTCGCGAAGCAAGACTTGATTTTTTTTGATTTGTTGGCACTATTGATAGAGTTGATGAGGTGAATCAAGCTGAGCAATTTTTGACCTATCTATTGCTGATGTAAAAGTCTTAGATCGATAGTTAGATCGACAGTTAGATCGATAGATAACATTGATCTAAATCAAACGATCTAAATCAAACAAAGCTGCTTCAACCAAGTGAACCTAGATAGCACCAATTGATTCGAGCATTACCTGCTAATCCAGTCGAAATTGATTGACCAGGGAGTATGAGATGATAGCTTATTTCACCGATGCGATCGCGGCAGGGCATGGAATTTCGACGTTTGTAGATTTACTGTGCTATAGGGCGCAGTCTCAACCTGACCAGATCGCTTACACCTTTTTGCAAAATGGGGAAACAGTATCTGGGACGTTAACTTATCAGACCCTTGATCGGCGGGCACGCGCGATCGCGGCTCAGCTTCAACACCTAAACGCCACCGGATCGCGGGGGTTGCTGCTCTACCCACCGGGTTTAGACTTTATTGCTGCCTTCTTTGGCTGTTTGTATGCCGGGGTTGTAGCCGTGCCAGCCTATCCTCCCCGACGCAATCAGAGCATGGCGAGACTGCACGCGATCGTGGCAGATGCTCAAGCCGAATTTGCATTAACAACAACCGATTTATTAGCAGAGACCGAACGTCGGTTTGCTGAAGAAACGGGCTTGAGCGATTTGCGCTGGCTGGCGACCGATGATCCCCTCAACGATCGATCCCCTGACTGGCAAATGCCTGATGTGAACGGCGATACCTTAGCGTTTTTGCAATATACATCGGGTTCGACCGGCACACCGAAAGGCGTGATGGTTAGTCATGGGAATCTGTGGCACAATTCAGCCGTGATTCAGCAGAGTTTTGCTGATACGCCTCAAAGCCAGGGAGTCAGTTGGCTGCCGCCCTACCACGACATGGGCTTGATTGGGGGCGTGCTGCAACCCCTCTATGTCGGTGCGCCGATGGTGTTGATGCCGCCGGTTGCATTTCTGCAAAAGCCGTTGCGTTGGCTCCAGGCAATTTCTCGCTTTAAGGCAACAACGAGCGGCGGTCCAAACTTTGCCTACGACCTGTGCCTCCGCAAAGTTACGCCTGAGCAACGGGCAACTCTTGATTTGAGTAGCTGGAATGTTGCGTTTACAGGGGCTGAGCCTGTGCGGGCTGAGACGCTAGAGCGCTTTGCTGAGCTATTTGAACCCTGTGGTTTCCGCGATCGCGCCTTTCACCCCTGCTATGGCATGGCAGAAACGACCCTCATGGTATCGGGTAGGCTGAACATGAACCCTCTGATCGTGCAGCGGCTTGACGCTCACGCCTTGGAAACCAATCGGGTCGTGCCAGTAGATCGCGATCGCAGTGATGCCCGCTCGATCGTGGGCTGTGGGCAGAGCAGCCTAGACCAAACCGTTTTGATTGTGAACCCTGACACATTGCAGCCTTGCAGCGATCGCCAAGTTGGGGAGATTTGGGTGTCGGGTGCAAGTGTGGCTCAGGGCTATTGGAACCGTGCAGAACAAACCCAAGAAGTGTTTCACGCCCGTCTTGCCGAAGCCGATGCAGGCAACTTTCTCCGCACTGGCGACTTAGGATTTTTACATGATGGCGAATTGTTTATCACCGGACGCATCAAAGATTTGATGATCATTCGAGGTCAAAATCATTATCCTCAAGATATTGAGATGACCGTGGAAAAGAGCCATCCTGCCTTGCGCCCCGGCTGTGGTGCGGCGTTTACCGTTGAGATCAAGGGAGAGGAGCGGTTGGTTGTGGTGCAAGAAGTGGATCGAAATTATTTGCGGAAGCTGAATGTAAAAGAAATCACTGGCAACATTAGCCAAGCGATCGCGGCGCAACACGGGCTGCAAATTTATGCAACGGTCTTGATTAAGACAGGAAGTATTCCAAAGACATCGAGTGGCAAAATCCAACGGTATGCCTGTCGATCTGGTTTTCTCAACGGCAGTTTAAACGTGATGGAAGATTGGAGTGAAAGTCCTCAAGGCAAGATCAAGTTTCAGAACCTGCGATCGGAGGTAGATTCGCTATTGCAGAAGGTGTCGGCTGGTAAACCCCATTAAATCTTGAGATCTTACGAACCAGATTAGATTTTGTCATTCAATCCTGTAAGCCGTACTAAATGAGATTTACAATCTCTGGGGTTTTGCAGACTTCATCCTCTTGAATAGCATTGATCTTTCTCATTGTTTTGTGCAAACGCGAATGAGAGGAACGATAGTGAAAAAAGTTCTAGTGATTGAAGAACAAGCCCAGATGCGAGATCTTGTCCTTCAAGGTTTGAGCGATCAGGGCTTCACAGGAATTGGGACTGGAAGCGGTCGGATCGGGCTACAGTGGGCCCAAGAACACCTGCCTGACGTGATCACCTGCGGCGTGCTGATGCCAGAGCTTGATGGCTACAGCGTGCTGACTTCACTCCGCCAAGACCCCGCAACCGCCGTGATCCCCTTTATTTTTGTCACAGCCAAGCAGACTCGAAATGATTTTCGCCGAGCCATGGAGTTGGGTGCAAATGACTATCTGACAAAACCGTGTGAAGTGGAGGAGTTGCTAAGAGCGATCGCGGTGCAGCTAGAAAAGCAAACGGTGTTGCAACAGTGGCATACATCGCAGTCGCGGCGAACCTTTGAGACGATTCCATTACCCACTGGGGCAACGCCCCCTAGCCTACCGACGACCCCTCCTCTAAGCGAAGTTTTCCGCTTCATTGAGGCAAATTATCACCGTGCGATCGCGCTTCGAGATGTAGCTCAAGCGGTGGATTATTCGCCCGCGTATTTGACCAATCTGATGAGCCGCCAGACCGGAAAAACGGTGCAACGGTGGATTATTGAACGGCGCATGACGGCAGCGCGATCGCTGTTGCTAGAAACAGATGAATTGGTAGAGCAGATTGCGGCTCAGGTGGGTTATCAGCATTCTGTTCATTTCTTCCGCCAGTTTCGCCAGTTTCACAACACTACTCCCCAAGCCTGGAGAAGTGCTCATCGCCGTTAGGTATCTGGCTATAAATTTCAAACCCAGGGGAATCTCAAACATTTAAAGCGCACTCTCTAGTATTACTTTGTTTCATAAATTGATTAGGTGAAGGCGTACAGCAATCGGCTTCTCCTACAAATGCACTATGCATTACAAAAATTGTGATAAAGAGTATGAATTTAATAACATCAAATAAAACGTTAGTTCGATCGAAAGATGATTCATTGAAACTCGTGTTAAACATCTTATAGGCTTAATGCCCAAATAGAGAAATAATCTTTGACTCAGGAAACAAGCAATGCAAATAAAAAATTCTCAAGTCGAGTTGCCCAGTGGTTTAGATTACATTAAGGCTGACATTAGCGATCAAGGGTTGGTAACAGCCACAGAAATACAGACGTGGATCGTTAACTACCTCGCTGAACTTTTAGAAATCGATCCAGATGAAATCAATGTCACTATCCCCTTCGATCGCTACGGTTTAGATTCTGCAACGGCAGTCGGCATGACAGGCGACTTAGAGGAGTGGCTAGGTAAAACCATTGATCCAACGCTATTGTACGACTATCCTACAGTTAAAGCATTTTCTCATCATCTGGCTGAAGAGTTCAGATCTAAAGCCTAAGCTTCATCGTCGCACCAGATTTATTGCCGAACCAGATTTCTTGTCAAACTGAGTCAACATTTGCTCTTTCCATTTGCTCTCTCATAGCGTAGAAAAATCATGGTTGATAGTACTCAAGTTCGGGTTGCAACTGCTCCGACTGATAAGAGCCACGAAAAGGTCAAAAAGCACATCAAAATCACCGAGATTAATTATCGACGCAATACCGATTCTGACTATACAGAAAAGATTCAAAAGTTAGACAAAAACTTTAGCTACGATCGCGACAGCCAACATTACTGGAGCAACCCCGAACTCTCTCTGTTTTACGGGACTCCCCTTTATGAGCAAGCCTCTTCTGCCCAAAAACTGGCGCTCAATCACCTCTATTGGGCAACCCAGTATAACCAAACGGCAGCGACTGAAGCCAATACCGTTCTCTATAACCAGGTGACAGGAGGCGTTTTTGCAGCCGTTGGGGGATATGGAACGCTTTGCCAAGAACTCGATTTAGAAACCGACCAAGAACGCCATCACATCCACGCCTTCCACACGATTAGCTACAAAACCAAAAAAGCCTTGCTGGGTCAAGCTGCCTTTAATGCTCCTGGCAAATCGAAGGGGATCAAAAACGGAGCCGCAAAATCGGGGCAGAAATCGCAGTTATTTAGTTTTGATGGACGTTTTGATGGACACAGCGAATCCATCGCAGAGTTTCGAGATTCTACCTTCCGCTTCATCACCAACAAGGTGATGCTCAAGCACCAAGCAAATTACTACTCCCACTATTTGCAGCAATTAGATCAAAAAGGGGAATTGATCCCAGCACAAACCACAGGATTGTTAGGGCAAATTGCGCCGCGATCGTTTCTTCAGTTTTTCACCCTCAATTGCGGCAGTTCGCCTTTTCTAGCGTGCATGTTTTACCTGACTCGTTTCATGGCAAATATGCTGCTAAAAAATTACGAATACGATTATGTCCAATACCATCGGGAGTTAGAGAAAAAGGGCGAATTTATTCCTGCTGCGACTGCCGTTTCCCTCAATCATCTATTGGATGAATCGTTCCACACGACCACGTCGCAACTGATCGCCCTGGAAGTGTATAGAGACTTTCCCAACCCTACAGCCTATGAAAAACTGGTTGCGAACACAACCATTTATCGAGCGCAAAAAGTAGGGCTAAGCGGGCTTTCAGGGGCAATTCCAGGCATTTGTCGTAGCGATGACGCTTTTATGATGCCGCTGTACAAACTTCTGCAATCTCCAGTGTTTGATCTCTCTGCACCAGAAGCGCTCCAGTGGATGGAAACGGGTTTGTGTCAAGAGCATCAAGGCTTCCATGTCAATCTTCAATACCATCAGCGCCTCTTGGCAGAGTTGCAACGGATGTTTGAGGGCATTGACTACCTGTGGGGAGTAAACCGCGAGATGCAACTAATGGCTTCAGGTGGCTCAGTCAACACTGCGATCGCGCAGAACAGTAAAGCATTTGCACGATTTTCTAGAAGCCTTGCCCAGAGTGACTAACCACTTGTGATTAGTGTGTGATCAAGTGTGATCGATGTGTGATTGACGGGATCAAAGCGACTGCGCTCCGAAGCGATCGTACTCAATCGTCGCCACAAAACAAACTGCAACTTATCTTATGGAACCTATCGCAATTATTGGTATCGGTTGTCGGTTTCCTGGCGCGAGAGATCCCGAATCCTTTTGGCAACTTTTGCACAATGGAGTGGATAGCGTTTCGGAAATACCCAGGGAGCGCTGGGATGTTGATGCCTTCTATGATCCAGAGCCAGGAACACCTGGGAAAATGAGTACCCGCTATGGGGGCTTTTTAGAGCAGGTCGATCGCTTTGATCCCGCTTTTTTTGGCATTTCTCCCCGCGAAGTCGAGCGGATGGACCCGCAGCAACGGCTTGTCTTAGAAGTTGCTTGGGAAGCCCTAGAGAATGCCGGGATCATTCCTGCCGCATTGGGGGGCACTCAGACGGGCGTGTTTATGGGCATTGGTAATTATGATTACTGTCGCATTCTCGCCCGCGATCTTTCTCGTGTGAATGCTTACGATGGCACTGGCAACACCCTCTCGATCGCAGCAAACCGATTGTCCTATATTCTCAACTTGCGAGGACCTAGTGTTGTTATCGAGACCGCTTGTTCTTCGTCACTAGTTGCGCTGCATTTTGCTTGCCGTAGTTTGCAGAGCCGCGAATCTGATGTGTGTTTGGTGGGTGGGGTCAGCCTGATGCTGTCGCCGGAGCCGTTTATTACCTACTCTCATGCCCGCATGATGGCACCTGACGGACGGTGCAAAACCTTTGACGCCAGCGCTGATGGCTATGTCCGGGGTGAAGGGTGTGGCATGGTGGTGCTAAAACGGCTTTCAGATGCCCGTGAGGATGCCGATAATATTTTGGCAGTGATGAGAGGTACGGCGATCAATCAAGATGGCTTGAGCAATGGCTTAACCGCTCCTAACGGTCCGTCTCAGCAGGCAGTGATTCGGCAAGCGTTGGACAACGCGGGAGTGGCTCCGGCTCAGATCAGTTATGTCGAGACGCATGGGACGGGCACTCCGCTAGGCGACCCGATCGAGGTCAAGTCTCTCAAGGCGGTGCTGATGCGCGATCGCAAGCCAGATCAGCCCTGCTGGCTTGGTTCTGTCAAAACCAATATCGGGCATTTAGAAGCGGCGTCTGGAATTGCGAGCGTGATTAAGGTGGCGCTGGCAATGCAGCATCGAGAAATTCCGCCTCATCTGCATTTGAAGCAACTCAACCCCTATATTTCCCTGGAAGGAACGCCTCTCGCCATTCCTACGGAGCGTCAACCTTGGCTGACCGAAGAGCGTTTTGCGGGCATCAGCGCCTTTGGATTTGGGGGAACCAATTGTCATGTCGTGCTAGAAGCAGCCGATTCTGGGCTTAGCGGCGTCTCTGCAACCCCACGATCGACAACTCAGGATTCAAGCACTGTCGATCGTCCTCTTCATGTCCTGACGCTTTCAGCAAAAGATGAGACAGCCTTGCAGGCGTTGGCACAACGGTATGCAGATTTCTTAGCCACGCATTCTGATGTTTCGCTGAGCGATGTTTGCTTCACAGCCAATACAACGCGATCGCAGTTTGATCATCGTCTAGCGATCGTGGCTGAGTCCGCTGACCACTTGCGGGATCAGTTAGCCGCCTTTGCAGCAGTGCCTGCCGGACTCGTGAAAGAACACCCCAACGGCGGCAAAAAGCGTCCAAAAATTGCCTTTCTGTTCACAGGTCAGGGGTCGCAATATGTTGGCATGGGACGGCAACTCTACGAAACCCAACCGATGTTTAGACAAGCTCTCGATCGCTGTGATGCCATCTTGCGTTCCTATCTAGACATTCCGTTGCTCGAAATTCTCTACGCAGATTCGGGATCTGCACCAAAACTAGATGAGACGGCTTACACACAACCTGCTTTATTTGCATTAGAGTATTCGCTTTACCAACTGTGGCGATCGTGGGGGATCGAACCTGCAATTGTTATGGGTCATAGCGTTGGTGAATATGTTGCTGCTTGTGTTGCAGGCGTGTTTAGCCTCGAAGATGGGCTGAAGCTGATTGCGGCTCGTGCCCGGTTGATGCAGGCTTTGCCACAAGATGGCGAAATGGTTGCCGTGTTTGCGACTGAGGGGCAAGTTGCGGCTGCCATTCAGCCTTATACCGATGTTGCGATCGCGGCGATCAATGGCGCGCAAAGTATTGTGATGTCTGGTCGGCGGCAGTCTGTTGAAGCTGCGATCGCGACGCTAAACGCGCAAGGCATCAAGACCCGAAAGCTCAATGTCTCTCATGCCTTCCACTCTCCCTTAATGGAGCCAATGCTCGACGAGTTTAAGCGCGTTGCCGCAGAGGTCAGCTACTCATCTCCAACCCTTAAGTTCGTGTCTAATCTTACCGGAGAACTTGCGACTGATCAGGTTGCCACACCGGAATATTGGTGTCAGCATGTACGCCAACCTGTTCGATTTGCAACCGGAATGGAAACGCTGTATGAGCAAAAATATAATGTATTTGTGGAAATTGGAGCTAAGCCAACGTTAATTGGGATGGCAAGAGCCGACTGCGAATTTAGCAATGCAAACTCGAACACTGGCAACACGTTATCCGATCGCTCAAGTTTACTTTGGCTTGCCAGCTTAACTCCCAAGCAAGCCGATTGGCAGCAGATTTTAGAAAGTTTGACAGTGTTGTATGAGCGCGGCGTAGCGGTCGATTGGGCGGCGTTCGATCGAGCCTATCCGCGTCGTCGTTTGCACCTGCCCACTTATCCATTTCAGCGCCAACGCTATTGGGTAGACATCCCTGAAAATGGTGTGGCAAAGACGCCAGATTCCATCCCTCACCTGCTCAATTCTGCGGATTCTCAACAGCTAATTCAGCAATTAGAAACCACAGGAAGCTTATCAGCAGAAGAATTAAGCCTACTGCCCAAGCTGCTAGAACTGCTCACCCAGCAAACCCAGAAGCCTGCCGACCCGATCGAACAAACGGCTCAAAATTGGCTCTATGAAATCGAGTGGCAACTCAAGCCACGCACCTCAAACCGTCCGTCACAGGAATCGGGGTGTTGGCTGATCTTGGCAGACAAAGGCGGGATCGGAGATGCGATCGCACAACGGTTGCGAGATCGCGCTCAGCCCTGTATTCTGGTCTACCCAGGAGAGACGTATGAGGCAGCAGCGCCAGGAACGTTCAGCATCAATCCTGCTGAGAGAGCCGATTTTGAGCGGCTGTTAACAGAAGGTCTAGCGACGCTCGATCATCCCTTACGAGGCATCCTTCACCTCTGGAGCGTAGAGCCGATCTCCGCAAAAACCATCACCCTCCCCTCGCTAGAGCAAGCGCAGATTTTAGGCGTGGGTAGCGTGCTGCATTTATTGCAAACCTTACAGGCGAAATTCACCGCCGCTCTGCCTCGATTGTGGCTAGTCACCCAGGGCGCTGTTCCGGTCGATGCTTCGCTGCGGGCTGTGGCTCAAGCTCCCCTGTGGGGATTGGGAAAAGTAGTAGCGCTAGAACATCCTGACCTGTGGGGAGGACTAATCGATTTGCCTGCTGATGCGATCGCCGCGATTTCGTCTTTACAGGCAGAACTTGAAGATGCTCAAGAAGACGATCAGATTGCTTTACGAGATGGACAGCGCTATGTCGCTCGTTTGGTGCAAAAACCAGTACCAGCACCTCAAGAAGCGATCGTTCGAGCAGCGGGGACTTACCTGATCACAGGCGGTTTGGGAGCGTTGGGGCTAAAAGTTGCCCAATGGCTGGTGGAAAAAGGTGCACGACAATTAGTGTTGATGGCGCGGCGCGAACCGTCTAGCGAAGCGCAGGAAACCTTATGCCAATTAGAACAAATCGGAGCCAAGATTGTCGTTGCTCAGGCAGATGTGACATGTGCAGTAGATGTCAGCAGAATGCTAGAAGACATTCAGGCAGCAATGCCACCTCTGCGAGGCATTATCCATGCGGCGGGTGTGCTTGACGATGGAATTTTGCTGCAACAAAATTGGGCGCAGTTTACGCGGGTGATGCATCCCAAAGTTCAAGGGGCGTGGAATTTGCACACCTTGACCCAAACGCTACCCCTAGATTTCTTTGTGCTGTTCTCCTCTGCCGCTTCGTTGTTAGGTTCACCTGGTCAAGGAAACTACGCTGCCGCTAATGCCTTTCTAGATGCCCTAGCTCACCATCGTCGATCGCAAAAACTACCCGGATTGAGCATCAACTGGGGAGCCTGGAGCGACATTGGCATGGCAGCGACTCTGAGCAGCCGCCATCAAGCTCGTTTGGCAACGCAGGGACTCAGCGCGATCGCACCTGAACAAGGATTGTATCTGTTAGGGCAACTTTTAGGACAGCCCCTAGCGCAGGTTGGGGTGCTCCCGGTTGAGTGGTCGGTGTTTGGGCAGCAATTTAGCCCCGGTCAACACCCGCCCTTGCTCTCAGAATTGCTGCGCGATGCCCATCCCAACGTAGCGCCATTATCAGCGCAACAACGTGAGTTTTTGCAACGGTTACAGTCGGCATCAGAGGGCGATCGTCAGCCGCTTTTAAAGACTTACCTGCAAGAAAAAGCTGCCAAGGTGCTAGGGCTAACGACTTCTGCAATTGATACAGAGCGCTCTCTCCATGACTTGGGACTCGACTCCTTGATGGCAGTCGAACTCACCAGCCTGATTCGGACTGATTTGCAGGTAGACTTGCCCGTTAGAGCGTTGATAGAAGATCCAAGCATCGCCAATCTTGCCGCGCTGCTAGCCGCTCAACTCAATCCTGAAGGGGCAAAACCAGAGGAAACAACGGTTCTAGATCTCAGCGCTGAAGCCGTTTTAGACCCATCTATCAACCCTGCTAACGCGATCATTCAGCCTGCGATCGCACCTACGTCGATCTTGTTGACAGGGGCAACGGGCTTTTTAGGAGCCTTCCTGCTTCACGACCTGCTTGAGCAGACCCAAGCCGAGATTTACTGCCTGGTTCGGTCTACCGATGCCGAGTCTGCCAAGATCAGACTGCAAAAAAATCTGGAATCTTATGACCTTTGGAATGAGCGATTTAGCTCCAGAATTATTCTCGTTTTGGGCGATTTGGCTCAACCTCAATTGGGTCTATCAGCAGAACAGTTTGAAACCCTCGCCAGTCAAATTGATAGTATCTATCACAATGGGGCTTTACTAAATTACATTTATCCCTACTCCAAATTCAAGCCAATTAATGTTTTGGGAACTCAAGAGATTCTCAAGTTGGCATGTCAAATTAAGGTCAAACCTGTTCATTATATATCGAGTGTTGCGGTTTTTGAGTCATCTGCTTACTACGGAAAAAAGGTGACAGAAGCGGATGTAATCGATCGCAGTGAGGGAATTTATCTCGGCTATTCTCAAAGCAAATGGGTGTCAGAAAAGTTAGTTCAAATTGCTAGCGATCGTGGGCTACCGGTCACAATTTATAGACCGCCATTAGTGTCGGGTCATAGCAAAACAGGAGTTTGGAATACAGACGGATTTCTTTGCCGGATGATTCAAGGCTGCATTCAAATGGGAAGCATTATGACGGATCTTGACTTAATGTTAGATCTCTCTCCTGTTGACTATAACAGCCAAGCGATCGTCTACTTATCGAAACAAAAATCGTCAATCGGAAAGGTGTTTCACCTGCAAAATCCGCACCTACTTCACTGGAGCCAATTAGTTGAGTTTATCTGCTCGTTGGGCTACCCAATGGAGAAAGTTTCTTTTCAAGAATGGCAAGTCAAACTCAGTCAGGCGCGAGACAATCCACTTTACCCTTTGATTCCGTTCTTTGGTCAAAAGTGGTCTGAAGATCAATTAACCTACATTGAACTGAACCAGCAAGACAAGAGACCTCAAATTACCTGTGAAGCTACGATCGCTGCTCTTGCAGGCTCCTCGATCGACTGTCCTCCCCAAGATGCTCAATTGCTGTCAACCTATTTCTCGTACTTCATTCGTAGTGGTTTTCTAGAAGCTCCAAAAGTGGGCATAAGCAGCAAATAAAGAGTTGTAAGGGGCAAAATTTTTATCTATTACCGATTACTAGTTTGCAGATTCCTGTTCATTCTAAATAGTAATAGGATTAAACTAATGAGTTCTAATAAAGTTCGGACGCTTGCGTTTCTCGTAACAGCTTTTCCCCCTGAAGTAAGCGGGTCTTCTCACTTCAATTGGGCGCGTGCTCAATGGTTTGCGAAGCAGGGCTATCGTGTGATTGTCTTTGCTCCTGATGGGCAACAGAGTTCAGACTTTCTAGTGTCAAAATTTGATAAAAATGCGGACAAGAATCTCCTGATTGAACGTTATTCTTCAAAGCCTTGGATTCCTTACAAACTAACTTATGTGCCTACCTTTTTGGCAGCCCGTCAAATCAGCAAAAAGTTAGCGACTTATCAACCCGATCTAATTGTGATGACTGATGTTGAGCGTTATTTCTTATTAAGTGCATGGCATCTTCCAGGGAGAAGCTTTGCACAACAGCATCAGGTTCCCTACTTAGCTGAATACCATACGGATGTGTATAACTTTTCGTCTACCTATCCAGGATGGCAATGGTTACGCAGCTTTGTGCGACGTTCTCGGTTGCTAAGTTATTTATATCATCAACTCGATCGCACGATCTGCCCCAGCACTGCCGCTAGTAAAAGCTGTCAAGAAATGGGAATTCAAAACACCCAAGTGATTCCATTTTTTGGAACCGATATTTCTACATATCATCCTGATCGCCGCGATCGCGCCTGGCTAGAACCCTGGCTCAGCCCTCAAGAACAACCCAATAAAGTGCTAGTTTTCTTGGGTCGTCTTGGTTTCGAGAAACGAGTCGATTTACTGATTGAAGCGTTTGCAAAATTGCAGCGTAGCCAACCCAATTGTTCTCTACTGATTGTGGGGGATGGCCCTGCTGATGTCGTCGGCTCATTAAAACGTCTTGCTGAGCCTATTTCTAACATTCATTTTACAGGGTTTTTGTTAGGAGAAACAAAGGCGAATGTATTAGCATCCTGCGATGTTTTTTGTAGTCCATCGCCTTACGAAACCTTTGGGCTAACGGTGGTAGAGGCAATGGCTTCAGGAGTTCCAGTTGTAACTGTTGATAGTGGCGCAGTAGCAGAATATCTCATTGATGGAGTGAATGGATATCTCGTTCCGCCTAACAGCGTGGAAGGGTTAACCAATCAGCTTGAAAAAGTGGTATTGAGTGACAATACAGACCTCATTCAACGCGCTTTACGAGATGCAAATAAGTTTTCCGTTGAACACGGATGTCAAAATCTTGATGATTACTATCAGCACCTCTTGGGAATGAGCCAAGATTCTCAAACGTTGACCAGTCTAAGCAGGATGTAATCGGCGTCTCAACGATTCCCCAAGTTGGGGTTATGTGTTCGATCGAGTGTGACCGTCAAACCAATTAGAGTTTAGACAAATGATACTTCAACTACAACGATTGGTATTTAAGAAATTTGAGTGTTAGTTGAGTTTTACAGTTGGCAATCCAGTCTCTGTCAAAATGCCTAATCTACATCAAAATCCCTAATCTAAACGTGCCATGTCAACTCTAATCGGCGTTGATTCTTCCACAACTCCTACGGTTAACGATTCGCGAAATCAGCCCAATCCTACTGATTTAAAGCCAGCCGACCCCAGTCTTACCGCAATCGAAATTCAGAAATTATTGCCTCACCGCTATCCCTTTTTGCTCGTCGATCGCGTGATTGAATACATTCCAGGTAAACGAGCTGTTGGTATTAAAAATGTCAGCTTCAATGAACCCTATTTTCAAGGTCATTTTCCAGGGAAACCGATTATGCCTGGAGTCTTAATTGTGGAGGCAATGGCGCAGGTAGGAGGTGTGGTGCTAACCCAAATGCTGGAGTCAGAAGGTAGCCTATTTCTCTTTGCGGGGATCGATAAAGTTCGGTTTCGTCGGCAAGTTGTGCCGGGAGATCAGCTTGTTATGACAGTAGATTTATTACGAGTTAAACAGCGCCGTTTTGGCAAAATGCAAGGACGTGCCGAAGTGAATGGAAAGTTGGTTGCTGAAGGCGAATTAGTATTTTCTGCGGTGATTGAATAGGCTGTTAATGCAAAATGATTCAAGTCAAATAGTTGAGTTAAACGATGAAGGAAAAATGGAAAAATGATGGATGATCATGTAGGGAATCATTATGATGTGATCATCATTGGCACGGGTGCTGGTGGCGGAACTTTAGCCCATCGGCTAGCACCTAGTGGAAAAAAAATTTTGGTCTTAGAACGGGGTGCGTTCCTACCTAGAGAAAAAGCTAATTGGGATACTAAACAAGTCATTCAAAAAGAGCGCTATTGCACCTCTGAAGTGTGGTATGGCAGCGAGGGTAAAGCCATTCATTCAACTACTCATTATTGGGTTGGTGGCAACACCAAAGTTTATGGGGGGGCGCTGTTTAGGTTTCGTGAACGAGACTTTGAAACGGTCATTCATAAAGGGGGTATCTCTCCTGAATGGTCATTGAAATATCGAGATTTTGCCCCCTACTATGCTCAGGCTGAAAAACTCTATGAAGTTCATGGTCAGCGCGATCTTGATCCGACTGAACCGCAGTGCAACGAAGCCTATCCATTTCCAAAAATCAGCCACGAACCTTACATTCAAGCCCTGCATAACGCTCTGCAAAAAAAAGGTTTCCACCCCTTTTATCTGCCCCTTGCTATCCGGTTAAATGAAGTCGAGCCTCTAGCAAGTGCTTGCATTCGTTGTGATACTTGTGACGGGTTTCCGTGCTTTATCAATGGCAAAGCAGATGCAGATATGAATGGAATACGACCCGCGATCGCGCATACCAATCTCACGCTGCTCACCGGAGCAAAAGTGTTACGGCTACACACAAGTGCATCAGGTCGCGAAGTCACTGGGGTTGAATCGGAAATTGCAGGCAAGCGCCAAATGTTCTCTGGGGAGATTGTGGTGGTGGCTTGTGGTGCAATTAACTCGGCGGTTTTGTTGCTCCAATCTGCTAACGATCGACATCCAAATGGGTTAGCCAATAGCTCTAATTTGGTTGGGCGCAACTATATGGCTCACAGGCATGCAGTGGTCATGACGATAACAGCCCAGCCCAACCCAACCGTTTTTCAAAAAACACTTGCTGTTCTTGATTTTTACTGGGGAGAAAAAGAGTTTGCTTACCCAATGGGAAGTGCACAATTGCTGGGCAATATCCACAAAGATAAACTGATTGCCTATGGGTCTCCGTTGATCCCTAGTATTGTTTTCGATGCGATCGCTAAACGTTCTGTGGCTTGGCTGCTCATGACTGAGGATCTGCCAGATTTTAATAATCGTATTGGAATTAAAGGTGGGAAGATTTTTCTCGATTATACTAACAATAATAGTGTAGCATTTAATCGATTAATCAAGCGTTGGACTACGGTGTTAAAGTCAGTTAATCATCTTCATCAAACTGGGCTATTTAAATCGCCTTTCTTGCATATTTCTCAAAAGATGACTTCTAAAGAAATCGCTCATCAATGTGGGACTTGCCGCTTTGGTGAAGATCCCAAAACTTCGGTGCTTGATCTGTATTGTCGCACCCACGATGTTGATAATCTTTATATTGTAGATAGTAGTTTTTTTCCTTCTAGTAGCGCTTTAAACCCATCTCTAACTATTATGGCAAATGCTCTGCGGGTCGGAGAACATTTGCTCGAAAGATTGAAGTAAACGATTTGAAGAAGAGGATTGAAATTAGAAGTTTAGTTAACTTAAAAATTGGGAAAGATGAAGCTCTCAAAAATTCGCTCGATTGAGATTATTGCAATAGTAGGAATTGGTTTTAGTGTTGGGGTATCGGCAAGCTTAGCTCAAGATAGCCGTTGTTATGGTTTGGACTGCAATGATAAAGCCGCCACAGAATATGGTTGTGTTGTTGATGCGTTGGTTAGAGAACAAATCACGATAACGGTGAATCGCTGGCAAGATGCTGGGCAAGCACAACCGATTACAATTCAAAAAATGTATTCAGAAATCTGCAACGCAACTTGGACGCGAGCCTACGTTCCAAATGAGTCATTTCTTTATATTACAGAAAATGATTTGGCAAATAGCAATCAACTCACTCGTGGGCTGTTGAAAGCAACTGGTACTGGCTATTTTTGGGCAGATGGAAACATGGTTGAGAGTAGAGGTATTACTCAGGCTTGTGTGGCACTTCCCATTCTTTCAACCGGAAGCGGACATGAGATTTACGATCGCCACTGCACGCCTTTTAATAATTAACGTCTGCTGCTGTTTCACTGCGCGATCGCAAGAGACCTTCAGCAAAACTGTCAAGTTATTTGGCTCAAAGCTTTTTCGCCCTCTTACATGGCAGACGATTCGCCCCATCTTCAGACTCTGAGCGACGAGCGCCGTTCAGTCTCCTGTTTTCGGCAGTTCGGGCATAGCGCTAATCTGTCGTTATAGGAAACGTTTGTATTGCCGTTTCCTATAACGCTTATCAAAACGTTCGCTACAATGTTAACTAACATGGCTATAAAGCCGTAGTTAATCTAATCTATTATGCGAACGCTGACCTAACTATATTTGCTTGCACACCATTGACTATAGCTAACAGTTCGTTACTGCTAGAAACTCTAATCAGCGTGTTACTGGCATCAAGCCCCATTCCCTGAGTAATTGACAACCGCCCAAAGCCCAAACCTCCTGAAAGCCCAATTCGGTCGCCCTCGCTGGCTGTAAAGTCTGTAATGGTTTGGGTACCACCCAACTCTAAGTAAAAGGTGTCAGCCCCGTTGCCGCCTTCTAAAATATTGCGACCCTTGCCACCATACAGCCTGTCATTGCCATCGCCACCCCGGAGCACATCATCGCCGCTTAAGCCATAGAGCGTATCATTGCCCCCTTGCCCGTTGATCACATCATTGGAATTGTCGAAGCCTTTCACAATATTGTTGAGATCATTGAGGAACGTGACAGAATTGCGGTTGAAGATGCGACTGCCGCTCCAGTTTGCGTCTACAACATCGAAGCTATCGTTGCCCGTCGTTTGCCCATCAAACACAATGTTACTTACGTTTACAGATGCTCCAGTTGCTTTCTGCAAGTTGTCTAGATTTTCTAGCTTAAAGTTCTTGAGGCGGACTGTAGTCGAGCTAACGCCATCAAAACTGATCACCAAATCGCCGTTTTCCTGAGTGAGAATCATGTTTCGAGCCGTCAACCCAGTTCCCTCAAATTTCAGAGTGTCTACCTCGGCGATCGTTGCCGCAGAAGGACTCACCCCCGTGCCTACTCCAGTGAAATTGAGAATACTAAGCGTGTCTCCTGCCGCAATCTCGAACGTGTTTTGCTCTCCGGCACCATCTAGAGTGCCATTAAAGTTTAGAAGAGTTCCTGATGCCGCATCGAGTTTGGCTGTCCAGCCGTCAAAAGATCCAGCATTGAGCGCCCCAAACGACCCTTGAGTGATGCCTGTAACGTAAAGGTTGCCCTCTGCATCGCCAGTCAGCCCATACAGTTCATCGCGATCGCTGGTGCCAAACTGAGTGATCCAAATTTGATTGCCATCGGTGTCATATTGGGCAACCCACGGATCAAAAGACCCGGCATTGGTTCCTCCTAAACTGCCGTCGGTATAGCCTCCCACAAAAATGTTGTCGGTTTCGTCAATGTAAAGACTATAGGCTTCGTCATCACCAGCAGTCCCAAACTGACGAATCCACAATTGGTTGCCTGAACTGTCATACTTTGTTAAGTAGCTATCGTAAGATCCTGCGTTCGTTCCTCCTAAACTTCCTAGAGTCCAGCCCGCTGTGTAGACATTGCCCGAACTGTCTGTGCGAACATCCCACGACCATTCGTAGTCAGGGGTTCCATACTGAACCACCCATTGCTGTTCACCTGTGGCGTTGTCATACTTAGCAATCCAGTTGTCATAAAGCCCAGCATTGATGCCTCCCAAGTTACCTACAGTCCAGCCTGTTGCATAAACGCTGCCATCGTTGGCAACGGTAAGACCGTAGGTTTCATCAAAATTGAGGAAACCGGATGTGCCCGTCTCTGTAAACCACTGCTGGTTGCCATCGGTGTCAAATTTGATCACGAAAGCATCATCTGGGTTCTCAAGAGAGCTTCTCACATTTGCCCCAGAGATGAAGACATCGCCAGTGTCGGGGTCAACATCAATATTAAAGGCATTAAAAATAATATTTTGCCCAATCTGGCGAATCCACTGCTGAGTGCCGCTACTGTCGTATTTTGCAACGAAGGTATCAAGTAGGTCTGCTTGCTGAGGACCTGCAAAGCCACTGTTGCTGTCGGTAACTCCTGTTATGTAGTAGTTACCTTGATTGTCGGTATCGATGCCATAGATCGTTTCAAAGCCCGAAGTGCCAAACTGTTGAGTAAACAACAGATTGCCCTGGCTGTCGTATTTGCTCACAAAGTTGTCTCGCAGCCCAGCGTTTGCCCCTGCCAGAGAGCCAGTGGTTCCCCCAGCGATGTAGACATTGCCAGACGGATCGGTGCTGATGCTGAGCGGAATATCGAATTCTGAAGTCCCAAATTGTTGAACTTGTGACAGAGCGGGGCCGGGAGGCGGGGTGATGCCTCTAAATTGGAAATAGCTCTCTTCTAGACTGAGACCAGAAGCCCCAAACAGCACGCCGATGATATCAAGCCCGGTTGCCCCTTGGTATGCGATCGCTGAACCGATGCCGATGCTTAGCAGTTGGTAGTCGCTGGCCTCGCCGTAGAGTTGAATCGCATCGAGGGCAGGGTTGAAGTCAGGAATCAAGGCAAAATCGTTTAGACCGAGACTAGTTGGGATGCCGTTGGCATAGTAGGGTCGGTTCCAGTCGCCTAGAATAAAGGTGTCGCTCCACTCACGAGCAGCCGGATCTTCGATGACCGCCGGGAAGTCGCCGAACAGAACATCAAATTGCGCTTGACCAGGAGTTGATGTAGGCGGTTGAAACCCAAGAAGCACATCGTTTCCAGTGCGACCAAAGATAGATTGGCTGGGTCTAAACCCGACCGCAATGTCGCTACCAGGTGTAAACAATTGAAGCGTAAACAACAGATCCTCTTCCACTTTCCGAAGCTCCTCGTAAGAGAAAATTGACAGCACGATGTGTTCCAAGCCGTGTTGGAGGTGCGCCACGCCAGTGTTTTGACGTGCCTAGCGATGAAAATGCGCGATCGCTTCCCTTGCCGCGCAACAACACTGTTGCTGACCTAGCTTGGATTGGTATTACTCCAGTTCGAGACGCATTAAGCAGTGAGAACGCAGACTACGCTCTCTCAACCGAACAATAGAATTAATTGGCAGATGCTTGCTTTATGGGGGGTATAAAACATTTCAGAGAAATTACTTAATGCACATTTCTGCACTAGCATCAGAAACCCTGTTATGAAAGCATCTTGGCATTGTGTTTGCAGGAAAGCACTACCTTTGCCGCATCTTTATGAAAAAAAAATACTAAAAATCCCCGTTTTGCCAGTAAAAGTACTTAAGCGAAATGTCTGTGCAGTGGGCTACGTAGATGCTGGGAGGGTTTTCACTGAGAATGAGCGTACCTTTCATCTCTGTAAAGGTTTCATACATAGAGAGAGTTCACGTATGTTAATCAGCCATCAAGCATGAGACAGGATGAACACAAACTAATGAACACACCGAAATTAGCCTTCTACGGAGATGCTAGCGCGGTAGTAAGCCTAGATTAAGGTTTCTGTAGAAGTCATTGGAGATCCGGACGATCGTGGAGAAACTTCTGCGTAAGTGGGTAGGTTACGACGGTACAGAGAAAGTGCTTGGGTGATCTTCCCCAACATTTCACAACGGTACTGCCGCATTAGCATTGGATGTAACAAATTAGCAGATGGTGCTGGAAGCCATGCTTCCTAATGTGGTGTCGAGGGTATCCGATCTATTCGCTATATCTGCTGTCAAGTGATCTGCTGTCAAGTTCGCTGCCAATACAAGCCTTTGTGTGAGTTCTGCACGACTGAGTACGATCGCTATCTGACACCCCGAAGCAGAAAAGGTCATTGTTACCAAGTCAGAATGGCATGATGCTTTATGCTCGGTTCTTGGTGGGGTCAGCCGTTCTGATGCCTTGTCTAGGTTGTGTCCCCATCAAATTCTTAACACTGTAGTTACAATTATCTCCTAAATGTTGTTTTCAATTGCAGCACTGCTACTACAATCAGAACAGCAATTTATTCATTTGGGAACGAAGAACAATGGCGTACATGGTGCTAAGTGATGAATCGAAAGCGCAATTGGAGAAAGAACGAGACAGACTAATGCACGACCGTGATGCTATCCTTGCCTCCGTGACGGCAGAAATCGACCGCACTCTAGCGCAAATTAACACCCTGTTAGGGCACACATCTCCCTATGTTGAATCTAGCGAACTTGCTGCTGAACCTGATGAGTCTGAGCGTTCACCTGCTTTTTCGCGAAGCAACCAACCACAACAAGAGCCAGCAGAAGCTAATGCCCCTCGTCGCAAAGGGCGTCCTAAGTCTGCTGCAAAGCTCAGTGCTGCGGCGTTAGACTCAGCATCAGATAATACTCTACTTTCTGCGCCCAAAAGCCAGGCTCGCAAGAGCAAAGCATTTGAGCCGCAAGCCCTCGATCGCAAGTTCAAGAACCTGACACCTCAAGCTGCGATCGTCCAAGTGATGACTCAGAATCCTGAGCAAGCGTTTACTACAGATGAAATGATCGAGGTACTCTATGGCAATTTTGAGGGGGAAGCCTTGGCAAAAGCTCGTAAGAGTGTGGCTGGGTTCCTTTCTCGCGGAGTGATCCAAAAACGGTTAGCAAAAGTTCAGATCAATCCCTCTCGGTTTAAACTCGTGTCTTCTGAAGAGACTGGCATTGAGTCACCAGACGCTTGATCTGTCTCAGTCAGCTTTTATAGGCAATGTTAGGCTTGCTTTGCTCAGAACAAACTAGCTCCTCACTGCCCTCTGCCGTAAACCCAAACTGCTCACCCACCAGACGTTTCCGCATTTTGCCGTTGAGTTGGCTGTTCGCGGCTCAACAGCAAAAGCTCATTTTGTCAGCATCGCGGAAACCCTGGTTTAACCGTTGAAGTTATTAAAACTATCAAAATCAATCGTTTGGGTCAAGAAAATAATGATGCATCGCAAATATTTGAAGCAACGGCTTCTCCAATCTGCTGGGGCAATTTTGATCCTGGGAACGGCATCTGTTCCTGTGTTCACGTCTTCCACACTGAGTCGGGCAAATCAGGCTGCATCGGTGGTATCTCAGCAAAAACCAGCCCCTTCGGGGCAAACTCTTTATCGAACTCCTGCTTTGGGGCTAGGCGAAGCTAACCCTGATAGTTTTCAGTTTGGGTACTCTCGCAAAGCGTTTGTTGTGGATGTGGCTCAACGTCTGCCAAAGGATTCATCGCTGCTAAATGCGATTGATATTTGGACACAGCAAGACTACCAGAGCATTGAAGCTGGCGACTATGAAGGTGGAACAGAGTATCCAGCGAATGTGCGTGTGTCTGTGCATCGCAACCCTCAGAACGTTTCGGTGCAGCAATGGGTAAAGCAAAGCAACCAGTTTGTAGCCCCTAGCCATTTCAAACAGCGTGCGATCGCAGGGCAGAAAGGGGTTTTGTTTTCATCTACTGGGCTTTACGAAAACGAGAATGTGGTCTTCTCTAACCCCAAGAGCGGCAATATTATTTTGATTAGTCTTGCCAAGGTAAATTACGGTGATAGTGACGCAATGTATCGCACAGCGTTTAACGAGGTGATGAATTCATTTGCGTTCACTAAAGCTGAGCCATCTTCGACAGCTAAGGAATCATTTATCGTTCGTGGGAATGAGCCATTTTGGAACGTTACTGTAAACAAAAGTAATATTGTTTATTCAACGCCAGAGACTCCAAAACTGACCTTTCCATCTGTTGCTCCTTTAGGCGCTGAAGGACGCCCTGCGGATAACGTTCGGGTGTACCGGCTGCAAGGGCAACCAAGCGGATTTTTGATCATTAACAAAGGTGCATGTAGCGATACAATGTCTGACCAAGCGTATGCTTACAGTGCAACGCTGATATTGGGGAATGTGGTTCGGGAAGGCTGTGCAGTAAAACAATAGCTTCTTGCAACCGTGGGATTGCAACCGTGGAGTGGCAACGGATTTATGCAAGAAGTCTAATAAGACAGGAAGGTCTTGTCTGTTTCGTTGGTTGAGCTTCCTGTTAAAGCGATCGCTGCTGTTTGACGAGATCGGCGATCGCGCGCGTTAGGGTTTCCGGTTCTATAGGCTTTGGGATGTGATGTTGAAACCCAGCAGCGATCGCGTGCTGTCGATCGTGGTCTCCTGCATAGGCAGTCAGGGCAACTGCTACAAGTTGTTTGCCTTGGGGCAGCATACGGATCTGTTGAATCAAGGCGTAGCCGTTCATCTCTGGCATGCCAATATCGCTGACTAACACATCAAACCGGGCTTGCTCAACCGCCTGTAGGGCTTCGGCGGCCGAAGACGCTGAGGTGACGATCGCCCCTGACTGCCCCAGGATAAAAGCAACTAATTCGCAGGAATCGATTTCGTCATCTACCACGAGCACCCGAAGACTGGTGAGCAGCGAGGCAGGAGGCAAGCATTGGGAGGAAAGGCGATCTTCCTGAATGCGGCGATCGTTGGGCTTGAGCGTGGGTAGCCAAACGGTTAAGGTTGCCCCCATGCCTTCGCCTGGGCTATCTGCTCTAACGGTGCCGCCATGGAGTTCGACGAGATGCCGCACGATCGCCAGCCCTAGCCCCAATCCGCCAAACTTACGGGTGGTTGTGCTATCTGCCTGACGAAAATAGTCGAATACATGGGGTAAGAAAGCCGGATCAATGCCTTTGCCAGTGTCGCTCACGGTGATTTGAGCATATTGAGTGAGGATCTCTTCTCCGGGCTGATCTCCTAGGTTTGAAGCCAGGTTTGATGTCAGTTTGATGTCAACCTGTCCTCCGGGCTGGGTAAATTTGATGGCGTTGGTCAAAAGGTTCCAGATGACTTGCTGGAGCCGTCCGGCATCCCCCGAAACCTGAAGGGGGGCAGTGCTCGCTTCGGTGATTTCTTCAAACTGGATGGTGATCGACTTTGCGATCGCAGACAGCCGCACCGTTTCGATCGCCGCCTGAATCGTTTCTGCCAGATCAACGGCAACCGCATTCAGCCGCAGCTTACCCTGAAGAATTCGTGAAATATCTAGCAAATCTTCGATCAGTTGCGCTTGCATTTTGGCATTGCGCTCGATCGTATCGAGTGCCTGAGCCGTTTTTGCCCCATCTAATTTGCCAGCGCGCAGCAGCTTCGACCACCCCAAAATCGGGTTGAGGGGCGTCCGCAGTTCGTGGGACAGCACAGCTAAAAACTCGTCTTTAACACGGTTTGCCGATTCTGCCAGCGCGCGGGCAGTTTGTTCGGCTTCGTAGAGATGGGTGCGTGCGATCGCTTGGGCACACTGCTGCGCCAGCGACAGAATAAACGCTTGATTTTTTCCGTCTAGGTGCTGTGGCTCGGCAAAGCCAAAGGACATGCCGCCTACCGCCCGACCTTCTACCATCAGAGGAATTGAGATCCATGCCCCAAGTGGTTGCTCGGCATACTGCTGTGCAAGATGGGGGTAGCGGACGGCTCGTGCGGCAGATGGCTCTGCCCAGATTGGCTGCCCTGTCCGCACGGCTTCGGCGAGAGGCAGAGGAGCGTCTAGGGAAAACCGATCCCATCCTGCAAGCTGGTCTAGCTCAAAGCCGATCGCTCGAACGACTTCTAGTTCTGTGCCGGTTGGATGGAGCAGGGCAACCATCGCCACGGTTGCGCCCAACGCCGCGATGCCCTGATCCACAATCACATCCGACACTTGGGCTGGCGTCAGCGATTCGGAGAGGGCAGCAGTGACAGACTGAAGCCGAGTCACCCGTGCCGCAGATTGCTCGGCGGCTTGCTGCGCCTGCTGTGCCTCTTGATAGAGCCGAGCATTGTCGATTGCGATCGCGGCGCGGTGGGTAATATCTTCTGCTAGTGCCACCTCTGCCGCGCTGTAGTGGCGATGCGATTCTGCCATCACAAAGGTCATGGCTCCTAAAATCTGTCCACGGGCGATCAGCGGCGAGATGATGTAAGAGGTCAAGCCCAATTCGCGCAAAATGTGCAGATGGCTGGCATCATGAGCAATGGATGCTAACATCGCATCTGAAATATCTGCACCAAGCTCTGTTTGCCCGGTTCGCAGCACTTTGGCGATGCCCTCTGCTTCATCAATCTGTCGGGGATACTGCCGATGCAGTTCCCACCCTAAGTTCACTTTTTCTGGATCGCGATGGGCTACTACTACCCGATGAATGGTGTGATTGTCATGCAGCAAATCAACAGCACACCAGTCGGCAAAGAACGGCACGACCAACTCGGCAACGCTGGTCAGTGTGCGTTCATACTCTAGCGACGATGCGAGTGCCAGTGTAATCTCCACTAAAAATGCCGATCGCTGCTGATCGGCTTCGGCTTCTAGGCGGGCAGTTTGCTCTCGGATCAGTTGAGCGCGTTCGGCTTCGGCTCGTTTGCGATCGGTGATGTCTTTGTTGATGCCGACAAAAAAGAGGGGGTGTCCTGCTTTGTCGTACACTGTTTTGGCGGTCGTTTCGATCGGCACTTCCGAGCCATCGCAGCGCTGGCAGGGAATTTCGCCGCTAAATGCGCCTGTTTCTTGGAGCGATCGCATCATCTCGGACACGATCGTCGGGGGGTTGTCTGGATGATGGAGAAACTGAACTGATTTGCCGATCGCCTCGGCGGCGGTGTAGCCAAAAATCTGCTCTGCGTTGCCCAACCAGCGTTGGATCTTACCTTCTAAATCGGTTAGCAAAATGGCATCGGGCATCTGCTGCAAGGCGACATCGGAAATCCGCAGTTCCGCTTCGGCTGCCTTCCGCTCTGTAATGTCGTGCATGACAACAACGGCACCCTGGAGTAGGCCGTGGGCATCTGAGATTCCTTCAGAGTTGCGCGTTGTACGAATGGCTTGCCCACTTGCCAGCAGCGTCCGGGCGGTTCCTTGCTTGGGGATAATCATCATTTCTACGCCATCTACGGGCAGCCCTTGCAAGGCTTGAAAGAGCGGAATCTCGCTTTTAGTCATCCGCGTTTTGCCGTCTGCCAGGTAGAGGTCATAGTATTCTGCCCATTGCTCTGGCGGCAAGGGCTGTTCTGGGAGTCCGTGAAATTCTCGTGCTGCCCGGTTAAACAGGGTCAAAACACCGTCGGCATCACAGGCCACAATGCCTGCCTGAACATTATCTAGAAGCGCTTTGAGCAATTCTTGCTCTCGCTGGAGGGCGGCTTTGGCTTGCTGGCGTTCCGCAATTTCTAGGTGCAGCAATTCGTTGGTGCTGGATAATTCGGCGGTGCGTTGTTCTACGAGATGTTCTAACTCACTTTGCACCTGCCGCCGGGTCACCTCAACCTGTTGGTGCTCTAGTTCTGTTCCAATCCGCAGGGCAAAAATGGGGAGCAACGTTTCGGCAAGCTGGACGTTTTCGAGCGGCTCACTGTGCATCACTCCGAGCAAGCCAAGGGGGGCACCGTTGGAGTGATAAAACGGAACGGCGATGTAGCTTTCCACGTTGAGGGGTTCTAGCAGAGGAGCGTGGGGAAAGTGAGCCTGCACACCACTGGGATAGCAGCACAGTTTGCGCTGCCGAATCACCTCTCTGCAGGGGGTGTCGTGCAGAGAGTAGGCAAAGTTATCGATACTCTGACCGTGGGCGCAGACTGCGATCGTATGCAGCATCTCGACATTATGCTCATCGACTAAGCCAATGTAAATGTAGTCTGCTCCTAACACTTTCGCAAAATGCTGAACCAGGGCAGTAAAAAACGCATCCCCTGTCACGGTTGCTACGCCCTGAGTTACCTCTAGCAGCGCCGCATCGATTTGGGCAGCTTTCCGGGCGGCAAGCCGTAGCTCTAGCTCATCGACCACCATGGCGGCTAAGTCTGCCAGCGTTGCTTTCTGGTCATCAGTCAGGGGGGGGTGCGGTTTTGTATCGAGCAAACAGAGCGTCCCCAAGTTGTAGCCATCTTGCGTGAGCAAAGGCGCACCTGCATAAAAGCGTAATCCTGGTTCACTTTGCACGAATGGATTGCATGTGAGGCGATCGTCTTGGCGGGTATCGGGAATCACCAACACATCGTCAGACAACACGGCAAAGCTGCAAATGGTAGCATCCCGTTGGACTTCGCAAGGGTCAAAACCATGGCTTGACTTGAACCAACCCCTCGATTCATCGATCAAAGACACCAGGGTAATTGGCATATTAAACAGGCGTGCTGCCAAGGCTGTGATGCGATCGAACGCAGTTTCTGGGGGGGTATCGAGAATCTGATAGCGCCGCAATGCTTTTAACCGTTCCGCCTCGTTTGGGGGAAGGAGAGCAGTCAGGGGGGTGGGCTTTGGCAAAGCTTCGGTCATGGATTTGGGTAAACGATGAAGTCAGAATCTAGAGCAGCAACCGTGAGGATTGCCTTCTATCTTAATCTGTGTTGCTGAGCCAGTGATCGCTAAAATTTGATCGCTCTGCTGTCGCTATCCCGATTGGTGCTGGACGTGCGATCGCAGCGCTCTCGATTCCCGCTTTCGATTCTTGATGACCTAACGCAGCCTAAAAACGAAGCACAACTTAACAGATGTCGTGGCGCATTATGTACCAAAAATTAGAATTTTTGTTCTATCTAAAGGGAGAATCAGACCGTGCGATCGCTGAGGCGTTTTCGACCCTTGTGCTTGCAGTAAAGGTTTAGCAGTAAAGGTTTAAATGTCAGCGTCAATCAGGAATTTGGTACTGTAGGAAAAGCTTCAGGTCTCTGATGATGACGTAAACGCTCGCTAGTTATTTCTCGTAGGATGTAAATCGGCTATTTTTATGATCTAAAAAATAATCTTCAGAGTTTTCGTATATGTAATTTATTTTATCTAAAAAGTATTGTATTTTATTTTGCGAGATTTTGTGTATGACGACTACGGCTAAACCTCAATCTTCTGCTCAAGAATTTCATCAGCTTTCTGCCGATGCGGCGGCTCATCAGTTTGGTAGCGACCTAACCGCAGGCTTAACGGCAGCCCTGGTTGACCAACAGCGAGGGCATTATGGCTTAAATGAATTAACGGTTAAACCTGGAAAACCCGCTTGGCTGAGGTTTTTGCTGCAATTTAATCAAGCCTTGCTCTATATTTTGATCGTGGCAGGCGCGATCAAGGCGTTTTTGGGAGCCTGGACAAATGCGGCGGTGATTTGGGGCGTGACAATCATCAATGCTGTGATTGGCTTTGTGCAAGAATCGAAAGCAGAAGGTGCGATCGCGGCTCTGGCAAAAGCAGTCACCACCGAAGCTACCGTGATTCGAGATGGGCAAAAACAGCGCATTTCGTCTGAAGAGATTGTGCCTGGAGATTTGGTTTTGCTCACGTCTGGGGATAAAGTGCCTGCTGATTTGCGCTTGGTGAGCGCTCGCAACTTGCAAATCGATGAATCTGCATTAACGGGGGAATCGGTTCCGGTTGAAAAACTCACCGCGCCGTTGCAGCCCGACACCCCTTTAGCTGAGCGGCTAAACATGGCATACGCTGGAAGTTTTGTCACCTTTGGGCAAGGCAGCGGAATCGTCGTGGCAACGGCAAATGCAACCGAAGTTGGACGGATTTCACAATCTCTTGGGCAAAGCACGAACCTGAGCACGCCCCTGACACGCAAATTTGCCCAGTTTAGCCATAAGTTGCTCTACATCATTTTGGCGCTGGCAACGCTGACCATGGCGGTTGGCATTGCTCAGGGGCAACCTTTGGCAGGCATGTTTGAGGCGGCGGTTGCCCTAGCTGTGAGCGCGATTCCTGAAGGCTTGCCTGCGGTGGTGACCGTGACGCTGGCGATCGGAGTGAACCGAATGGCGCGCCGTCATGCGATCGTGCGGAAACTGCCAGCGGTGGAAACCCTGGGGGGCGCAACGGTGATTTGCTCAGACAAAACCGGAACGCTAACCGAAAACCAGATGACCGTGCAGGCGATTTATGCTGGGCAACGGCGGTATCGGGTTAGTGGCACTGGGTATAGCCCAGATGGGGCAATTTACGAGACGCGCACTTGGGACTCACTCCATGATGTAGAAAGTGATGTAGAAAGTGATGCAGAAAGCGTTCAGGAAAGTGTGATAGATGCGGCTCCGATGCTGCGAGAGTGCCTGATCGCCGGACTCATGTGTAATGACTCGCATCTAGAAGTGAGCGAAGATTCGCAGGGGCAAGGGCAGGATCGGTGGGTTGTGATTGGCGACCCCACCGAGGGCGCGTTGATTGCCGCTGCGAGTAAAGCTAATTTGCATGCCGATGCGATCGCGCCGTCTTTGCCTCGGTTGGACTCGATTCCGTTTGAGTCGCAGTTTCAGTATATGGCAACCTTGCATGAGCCTCAGGATGCCCCCCGTGGAGAAACCGTGATTTATGTTAAAGGGTCGGTAGAGGCGGTTTTGGGGCGCTGTCAGCCAACCCTAGAGGGTAGGGCGCTAGATCGACATGAGATTGAACAAAACGTTGAAACCATGGCGAAGCAAGGCTTGCGGGTGTTGGCGTTTGCCAAGAAACCCATGCCAGCCGATCACGACTCCCTCGATCATCACGATCTTGAAACGGGGCTGATGTTTTTGGGCATGCAGGGTATGATCGATCCGCCTCGTGCAGAAGCGATCGCGGCGGTTCGGTCTTGCCAGTCTGCCGGAATCCAGGTGAAGATGATTACCGGCGATCACATCACCACGGCAACTGCGATCGCAGAGCGGATCGGGCTGCAAAAGGCAGGGCAGGTTCGTGCCTTTGACGGGCAACAACTGACCCGCATGGACGATGCAGAACTATCGCAGGCGGTGGAAGACGGGGTGGTGTTTGCGAGAGTGGCTCCGGAGCAAAAATTTCGCTTGGTGGAAGCATTGCAGCGCCGGGGTGAGATTGTGGCGATGACGGGCGATGGGGTGAACGATGCACCCGCTTTGCGTCAGGCAGACATCGGCATTGCCATGGGCGGCGCAGGAACTGATGTGGCGCGCGAAGCCTCTGATATGTTGCTCACAGATGATAATTTTGCCTCGATCGAAGCGGCGGTGGAAGAAGGGCGAACGGTTTATCAGAATTTACGCAAAGCGATCGCGTTTATTCTTCCTGTGAATGGCGGCGAGTCGATGACCATTTTGCTCAGCGCTTTATTTGCCAGAGATTTACCAATTTTGTCGCTGCAAGTGTTGTGGCTTAATATGGTGAACTCTGTGGCGATGACGGTGCCTTTAGCGTTTGAGCCAAAATCTGAGGGTGTGATGGAGAATCTGCCGCGCAACCCCCGCGAACCGTTGCTCTCTAAAAGCCTGCTTCAGCGAATTGTGCTGATTTCTGTGTTCAATTGGGTTCTCATTTTTGGCATGTTTGAATGGATTCGCCAAACCACTGGAAACATTGCTTTAGCTCGCACGATGGCAATTCAAGCTTTAGTTGGAGGGAGAGTTGTCTATCTTTTGAGCATCAGCCATTTAGGACGCGCATTGATGTCTAAACTTCGAGGACAAGCGATTCCGATAGGTGATACAAAAGCTATTGTGATTGGTATTGTAAGTACTGTTGTTTTACAGATTATGTTTAGCCAGTGGAGTGCTATGAATACCCTGTTTGGAACAGCGCCTTTGAGTTTGAATCAGTGGTTGATTTGTTTGCTGCCAGCGTTGCCTATGGTTCCGGTGGCGCTCTTTGCAAATCGCCTCGATCGCCCCGATTGAGAAAATGCCCCGTGCGATCGCGCTATAATTTGCCGCGATCGCTGCCTAATATGACGTGAGTTCGACGAACGGAAGGTAGCGCAAAAAGAAAGCTGAGACTACGTTTGAAAGAGTTGTAAAATTCCTT